>JADLDX010000908.1 GCA_020846515.1 Pirellulaceae bacterium | reverse complement strand
CTTGAGGCCCTGCGCATCATGCGCGCCGAACCGCAGCGGGCTTTGCGAGTACAAAGCAACGCGGCTCATTTTGTCACTCGGGCGAAAGCGGCAGGGTTGGATACCTATCAGAGCCATGATTCAGGCGTTGTGCCCATCATGATGCGCGACTCAGAACTGGCTCTGTGGTTGTCGGCTCAACTGTTTAAGCAAGGCATATGTGCCTATCCCATGATCTTCCCGATTGTGCCGCGCGATAAATCGCGTTTGCGGTTCTTCATCAATACCAACCATACACATGAGCAGATCGATCACACGGTTGACCTGGTGACGCAGTTGCTCAAACAGGCCCCTGCCCCTACGGGAATGATTTAACTCGCCTGTCCTTTTTTTAATAAAAGTTATCAGTACCAAATGGATCAGCGGCCGTTTTAATCACGGAAGCGATAACGCTGACTCATGCTCCTCGAGAAATCCACCCCCATGAAACAAATACAATTCGCGGCTTTCGGCCCGCCGAGCCATGTGGCTCGCCTAATGGATGTCGCCGATCTGTCAGACCCTAGTGCCTGGGAAGTCGTTGTAGACGTCGAAGCTTTTCCGATCAACGTGTCGGATTTGGCAACGCTGTCTGGTCACTACGGTACCCTGCCGCAGTTGCCGTCCACCATTGGCATGGAAGCCGTCGGACTGGTCAGCCAGTGTGGTACATCGGTGCGCGATCTCGCCCCGGGCGATCGGGTGATCCTGCTGGCCAACAAAAACTGGAGCGAGCGCCGCAAGGTACCGTTGGCCACAGTCCACAAGGTTGATCGCAATGCAGATCCTTTGCAGATGGCGATGTTGAAAGTCAATCCAGTCACGGCCTATCTGCTGTTGAAGGATTATCAAACGTTAATGGAGGGTGATTGGATCATTCAAAATGCACCACTGTCTAGCGTTGGACAGTGTGTGATGCAGATTGCCAAAAACATGGGCGTGCGTATGGTGAATGTCGTTCGCCGCTTGGAGACTACGGCTAAGGTTTTGGCGATGGGCGGCAGTGTCGTGGTGGAAGATGGTCCAGACTTAGCCAAACGCGTGGCGGAGTTGATTGGTCATGACCCGATACGCTTGGCGCTGGATGCCGTAGCGGGACCAGGTGTGAATCGACTTGCCGAGTGTCTGGTGGAAGGGGCACCGATCATCAACTATGGCATGTTGTCCACGGAGTCTTGTGTGCTGTCCGCCGAACAGACAATTTTCCGCAACATCAGTCTGCGCGGCTTTTGGCTGTCCAAGTTGCTTTCACGTATGCCACAGAGCAAACGCGTGGAGCTGCTCGATACGTTGGCCGGCATGATCACTAGCGGCAAACTGCAAATGGAAGTCGACTCGGTGTTTCCAATCGAACAGATCCAAGCCGCATTGCAGCGCGCCGAACAAGCTGGCCGAAATGGCAAAGTGCTGGTCACCACACAATATTATAAAGCTCAGTAGCCACCCGCTGCCCGTAGCCACCGCTGCCCGTAGCTACCGCTGCCTGTAGCCACCCGCTGCCAAGCGGTGGTCAGGCAGTGGTCAGGCAGTGGTCAGGCAGTGGTCAGGCAGTGGTTAGGCAGTGGTTAGGCAGTGGTTAAGTTTACGTACTGCTTCCACCGTCTGGCGACGGTGGCTACATCCATCGTCTGGCGACGGTGGCTACGTGCACCGTCTGGTGGCCAGGTTGCCTCGGAGATTACCCTCATGATCACTTCATCGTTGCCTACGAATGCTGAAAACCTTCGATATGATTGCATTGTTATTGGCTCGGGGATGGGTGGCTTGACCGCTGCGACACTTCTGGCCCGGGTGGGCAAGAAACGTGTGTTGGTCTTGGAGCGACATTTCAAAGCCGGTGGCTTTACGCACACTTTTCGTCGGCATGAGTTTGAGTGGGACGTTGGTCTACACTATGTGGGCGAGATGCAGACGGGATCGCTGTCGCGACGCATCATGGACTTGGTCACCAGTCACCGCGTGCAATGGAATCCGTTGGGTTCGCCCTACGAACGCTTCGTCTTTCCTGACTTTATCTATGAGGTACCCAATAGTTTTAAGGCTTATCAGGCGCAGTTGTGTGCCGATTTTCCTGAAGAGAAGTTGAGCATCATCACTTTTTTGCGACGCATTCGGGCGGCGCAGGGTTGGGGCATTCGCTGGTTTGTATCCAAGTGCCTGCCTACGTTAGTCGGCCGATGTTTGACAAGCCTTGGTCGTCCATTGGCGCTTAAGACGACAGATGATGTATTGGGCTCGATTGTTGATCCCAAGCTGAAAGCGATTTTGGCGGCGCAGTGGCCAGACATGGGTACGCCGCCTAAATCGAGCGCTTTTGTTTTTCAGGCGATGGTGGCTGCTCACTATGCTGACGGCGCTTTTTATCCCGTGGGTGGCTCAGGTGAAATCGCGCAGGCCGCTATTGATCTACTGCGGGAGTGGGGTGGTGATTGCCTGGTCAATCATCCAGTAGAAGAGATCCTGGTCGAAGATGGACGAGCCGTGGGCGTGCGAGTTCGCCACAAATCGCAGACGCAGGAATACTTTGCGCCGGTGATCATTTCTGACGCAGGAGTGCGCACCACCTTCTTGAAGCTGGTGCCCTCAGACGTGTGTATGTCAGAGCGCGTGCGGGCGGAACGCTTAAAGCCTGGTCCGTCGGCCAACATTTTATTTCTGGGACTGAACGACAATCCCAAGACGGCTGGCTTTGACGATGCCAACTACTGGATATTCAGCGATCTAACGCATGTGCAGCAGCCTTTGGAGGCGAATAGCCCGTTGGATATCGATGGAGTTTTCTTATCCTTTGGATCGCTTCGCGACCCGGACCGGACAGAGCACACCGCGCAGATCATCCTATTCGATAGTCAGGACCGCTGGCAGCAGTATGCGGACAAGCCTTGGAAGCGGCGTGGGGAAATGTATGAAGAGGCCAAGCAGCAATTGGTCGAACGTTTGCTCGACTATGTAGAAGAACGTTTACCGGGTTTGCGGCAGTTGGTGAAGTATGCCGAGCTATCGACACCGTTGACGGTCCAATCGTTTACGGGCCATCAAGGCGGGACGATCTACGGCCAGCCATGCGATCGCAGTCGAGTGCTCGAGAACAGTTGGCAATGTGGGACATCGCTGCGCAATCTTTATCTGACAGGTGCTGATGTTGGCATGCCTGGTATAGGCGGCGCGCAGATGGCAGGTGTGATGACTGCGGCTAAAGTGCTTGGGCCGCTAGGCTTGCCCAGCATCATGAAAGCCGCGTACCTGGGACGCTCGGCCTAACATCGCAATAGTTTACATGTAAACTAGTTAGGCCTAACCTGAGTAACCTGCGTAGCCAGAGTTTGCGGCTTGCGCTTACGACAATCGATCTCTGAAGCTGGAGTAATCGAAAGTCTTCACGACTTGGAGATCTCCCGTGCGACTGTCATAGGTCGCTAGACTGGGCAGGCCAATACCGTTAAACGTGGACATTTTCACCATCGTATAATGGCTCATGTCATCGATAACCACGCGATCACCAACCTGTAGTGGTTTTGCGAATGCGTAATCGCCGATCACATCCCCTGCCAAGCAAGTTTGGCCACCCAATCGAAAGGTGTATGGCGCTTCGCCCGGAAGTCTTGCGTTCCAAATTGAAGGCCGATAAGGCATTTCCAGGGTATCGGGCATGTGACAGGTGGCTGATACGTCGAGAATCGCCAGATCCATACCGTTATGGGCTATATCAAGTACGGTGGCAACAAGTACTCCGGTATGAATGGCGATCGCTTCGCCTGGCTCGAGGTAAACATGGACATCGTATTTCGAGCGGATCTCTTTCAGGATATGGATCAAGTGATTGCGGTCGTAATGCGGTTTGGTGATATGATGGCCCCCACCCATATTCAGCCATTGGAATTGCTGCAGGCCAAGTACGTCTCCCCATTTCTCCTCAACAGCGGCGACGAGCTTCTCCAAGGCAAAACTGTCTTGTTCGCACAAAGCATGAAAATGTAGTCCACTGAGCCCATGCAGAATGGTGTGAGCCCCTGCATGTCGAAGCAAGGCAGTTCCTGCATGTGTTGTGCTGGCGGCCTGAGCCAGGGTCGCATCAAATGATTTTCGCGTAGTGCCGAGTCGACTGAACGGCGCGCAAGCATCATAGATGGCGACTTTTCCTTGGCTACACTCAGGATTGATCCTAATCCCGAACGAAAGCGGTAAACGACCCTCCCGCTCGCGTTTGTCGCTTTGTTCGCTTTGTGCTTTGAGACAAAGGTCTTTGAATTTGATCCACTGAGCCAGTGAATTGAAAACAAGATGATCCGTTGTATCCAGTAACTCGCGGACCTGCGTATCTGAATAGGCAGGGGCAAATGTATGTACTTCCGTTCCAAGTTCATCACGTCCCAATCGCGCCTCGTGTACACCGCTTGCACAGCTACCTGAAAGCGATTCCCGAACCTGATCAAAAACGGCAAACATGGAAAACGCCTTCAACGCCAGTAGAACGCTACAACCACTCGCGTCGGCGATGGATTGGAGAATATCTAGGTTGTACTGAAGCGATGCGCGATCTACGACGAAACAAGGGCTTGGAAGCCGAACCGGATCGAAACCTTCGAAGAAGGGACGGTCATTTGCCAAACCGAGCAACGCCCTACGGGCCGCATGGGCAGGGGATTCTTCAAGCACTGGCAACTTCTCGTTGAACATTACCTACTTCCTCTATTTGCCATGGTAGTCCATATTGGCCTAAATCTTCCATGAAAGGGTCGGGGTCAAGTTGCTCTAAGTTCCACACGCCCGGCTTCAACCAGCGTTTCTCAAGGACTAACTTGGCGCAAATCATCGCAGGCACTCCCGTCGTGTAGCTGATCGCCTGGCTCTTCACTTCGCGATATGCATCTTGATGATCGCAAATGTTTTACAAGAACATCTGCAACGCTTCTCCTCCCTTCGTTCCTGAAACCAAATTGCCAATACAAGTTTTTCCTGTGGTACGCTCTCCCAAACTAGAAGGGGCAGGCAAAATGGATTTTAGGAATTGAAGTGGTATGATTTTTACTCCGTTGTAATCTACCGGGTGGATACTGGTCATACCCACGTTCTTAAATACCTGGAGGTGGTTTAGGTAATTGTCCGAAAAGCTCATCCAGAATTGCGCCAGTCGCAGGTCTGGGAAGTGACGTACGAGGCTTTCAAGTTCTTCGTGATACATCCGATAGATATTGTACGTTCCGGCACCTTCAGGGCACTTGAACTCTTTTTTGAGGGACAAAGCGTCTGTTTCGACGAAGCGGCCATTTTCCCAATGCCGACATTTGGCTGTAATTTCGCGAATATTGATTTCTGAATTGAAGTTCGTTGCAAAGGGGAGACCATGATTTCCCCCGTTTACATCAATAATGTCGAGCGTTTCGACCGTATCAAAATAATGCTTGGCGAGGTATGCCATGAAGACATTGGTCACCCCTGGATCAAATCCGCCACCCAGAAGTGCTGTTAGCCCATTTTCACAAAAGCGTTGATGATATTCCCATTGCCACTTGTAGTCGAACCGAGCAATTTCGCGAGTCTCGAAACAGGCGGTGTCGATGTAGTGCACGCCAGTTTCTAAGCAGGCTTCCATCAAGTTGATATTTTGGTAGGGCAAAGCGACGTGGATGAGTATGTCGGGTTGTTCTTCCTTGAGAAAATCAACGACCTCACGCCGAACCTCCGCGTCCAAACGGGCAGTCCTGATGGGGCGTTGAATTTGCTCGGCGATGGCGTTGCATTTGGAGACATCGCGGCTGGCAAGGACGATATCCTGGAATACATGGGGGACTTGCGCGCATTTGTGTGCAACAACCTGTCCTACGCCGCCAGCTCCAACAATTACAACTTTGTTCGACATCTATTCTGCCTCCGGTAGATATTGCCTGTGGTTTCGATGATTTGTCTCATAGCCAAGGAAAACTTGCGTACAACCGCATGTCATGGTTTGGGATGTTTTCTGGGGAACAACCCTGCGGAGCCTGCCCTGGCTGGGATGGTTCCAACTCGTCCTGAAACTTCTACTATCTTGTGGCTTCGAAGCTTGAGCCTTAATCCCGAATCGGACGTGTCGACGTGCTTAGTGATCTGTAGCATGAGCCACTCCTTCACCACGCCGCATAATGAGAATGGTTCCCAACGCCAGTCCTGCAGCGATCCACATCCACATCGTGGGGCGTTCATTGAATAAAAGGAAAGCCCAGAACAGGCCGAGCGCGACGGCCGCGAAGTCTGCCGACGAGGTGTAGACGGCACCTCCCAGGCTTGTAATGGCTGCGAACACCCAATACTCCGCCAGCAACATCAATGCATAGCCAAAGATGGGACCAAGCTTTTGGATGGGAGCGGTCAGAACTTCGCTCATTTCGCCTTCCAGAAAGGCGAGAGGAAAGAGCACCCCCAGGCCGCTGGCAATGCAACCGAATACAAGCTGTGCAGAACTGAGGCCTTTGGGCCATGCCGCTCGCAGCAACACAGCCATCGTCGCGAATGCCATTGGAGCCAGAAAGGCCATCAGTAACCAGCCTAACGTAGAACCTGCTTCAGCCTTCGGCCAAAGCAGGCACAACGCGGCAGTTCCCCCCACGGATAGCGCGCACAAGTGGTTGGTTGTCACCCTCTCTGTCCGAAAGAGCATCGTCAAGATCAGAATAAACACGGGAGTTGTCGAAACGACCAACGTCAACATCCCCGCAGAAATGTGTTGTGCAGACGTTAATTCCGCCCATTCCGGGACAATGTTTCCGAGTAATGCAACGCACAAGAAGAAGCGGAACTGAGCAAATGTTGGGACAAACATTTGGCGACGTCCCAGCAATACTGTGCCTAGCAGCAAGCAAATGATCAGATGCACTAGAAGCAGACTACCAAACGCAGGCAATTCGGTTTCGCCAGACAATTTTGCGAATGCATATTGCAAAGCCCAAGCATTTGCCAGGATAAACAAAAGTCCCAATAGCTCGAAGCTGAACGATCCATGGTTGGGTTGGATAGATGTTGCGTATGCTCTCTGCTCGGTAATTAGGTTGTCATCCATTTCGGTCTTCCGTTGAGCCTGAGGGCATGTACGCATTCCAAAGGTGTTGCACTCAACAGCGCTACCTGGCAAATACCCTGCAAATACCTCTAAACCGCGTTTATGTTACATGAAATATGACTTTGAAATAAAAAAACTATCTATTTAGATCGTTTTAGGCGTCTTTAATTTAGACAAATGTTTGAAGCCGATACGCAGTTAGAAAGGAAGTGCTTCATGCCTTGGTTAGTCGAGGCGAGCCCCCTCCCCGACTGAGCTGCCGCCAGTCGACCCTCCCGCTGCTACGCAGCAGGAGGGTTAGTTTGCTGCTGCTGCGCAGCAGCAGAACTGCTACGGCGTTTCGATTTTGCCGACAAACAAAATCATGCCACTCACCTTGTCCACAATGGCGGCTAGGAACGGGCGATTGGCGGTAAACTCGGGAATGAAGGGGCGTTGCACTGGCGCCGAGGCGCGAGCCATGCCGACAACGGTCGCCGCGGCGGCTTCTGTGCCTTGCTCGTTTACTTCGACAAACGCTTTGTGGATGACCAACGATATGTACAACCGTTCGGCTAACGTTTGGCCTTCGGTCAAACCCGTGAAGTCGGCTCGTTCAGGCGAAAACGCATCTTGCATTCCCAGCGTACGCAAATCTGGAATCAAGTTGTAGGTGGTTTCCGTTTTGAATCTGGGCAACTTGACATGCACTGGGCGTTTCTTCAGCGCAGTACGGCAAGCCTCAAACTTCTCCGCCGTAAACGATGCAACTAATTTATTCAGATTGTTGGCTTGCCTGGGCAAGACACAGAGCATCGAGAGTCTGTCGCCCACATACGGCAACTCCAATACCTGGTAACCGTCACCGCTGGGATAACCTTGTGTCTCATTAAAATCTTGAGTCACCATGGATGGAGTTTCGAAAACGGAACCATCGTCTGCGAACGCGGCATAACTGGCGACATCAAGCATGGGTGCGGACATCATGCTGACTGTCGATTGGGTGCCCTGACTGCTCGTGAACTGGGCCGGCGTCGTCAGGGAGCTTTGGAATGGTTGCGACCAATTGCCTTTGAAATAAATGGCGTTGGCGATGACCAGCCGAGTTTCCCGTGACAAGGCTCCAGCCGGAATGATGTTCTGGATTTTTTCGCGAGTATTGTCGGAGACCCAGTCGTTGATGCGCCCGCGCTCGGCATCGGCATGATTTTGAAAATCGCAACTGTTGGCTTGCGAAGAGCCGTAAAACTTTTCGATCGTTTGTTGGTAGGTTCGAGATAATGGATATGTTTTGTCGACCCAGAGACTATTGGCGATGGCCAGTTCGAATGGGTCGACGGACTTGGCCAGGTCTTTGATAGGCTTGACCAGGCTGCGGGCCTTGTCCGCCACAATATTCGACTCGCCGAATTTGCGTTCTTTACCCAACCGCTTGACTTCAGCGTTCAGCGTTTCGAGCTGTTGCTTGAGTTCAGCAAGCTGTCGCCGCGCAGCATTGGCCTCTTCGCCCTCCAGTGGTTTTAAGCTGCCTAGGAGGGGGTGCTCCTGCGGATCGATTGGGAACGAGACTGCCAATAGGAATACCATACCCAGACAGACGCAGCATGGCGTTGTGCGGTTCCCAGATCGAAGAAGCCTTGCACCCCAGGGGCCTTATGGACGAAATGGCTCAGGCACCCAGGCTGGTCGAGCTCGTGGACAACACGCATGGATTGTTTGAGAATATCAACGTTTCGGCTGTTAGTATTCAATTTGTTTTGTCAGTTCGGTCGCCGATAATTGAAGTAGTGTCGAAGACCAAGGAATACACCTACGGGGGAGAGTGGCAATGCTGATACGAGTACATGGAAACGGCTTCGCTCTGGATCGCGAGTTGCGTGACGATGTCCAGGGTAAAATCGAATTCAGCTTTGCCAGATTCAGCCGGCAAATTGGAAAGGTGAATGTCTATCTGGCTGATCTGAACGGACCGAAAAAAGGGGTCGACAAGTCGATGCGACTGGTTATCGATTTCGAACGTGAGCCGGTGGTTGTCATCGAAGAAAAAGGTGAAGATTGGCCGGCGCTTATCGACAGGATGACAGATCGTGCCATGCAGACTTTGTCGAGGCAAAGCAAGAAATTTCGTTCGCGTATGGATCGCACAAGTATGTCTGGCGATAGACACGAATCGAATGGTGAAAATGCTTTTGATGACGAAAGCGTTTGGGATTTCTTAACCGCTGGTCCCAATCGACGCGAGTGATTAGTTTTCGGCATGTGTCAGGGCTCGTATTATGCGCAGAGCCAGGCGCTCGAGTTGCTCTTGGTGCGTCAACTTGGACTGGGGGCGAGTCAGTTGTTCTAATTTGTCGTCCATCATTGGTCTCATGCAGCTCGAAAAGGCTTGCTTGCCGACGTAGACTTGAGTCCCGCCCTGCCCCAACCCGAATCTCGCTGGAGGCTCGTTGGACAGCGCCACATTGAATTAGCCGCTGGGCGTTAGCCGTTAGCCCCGGTTTTTTCAGCGAAAACCGTGGCTAGCGCCAATACGGCTAATGTCTAAGAAATAGCAGCGAATCACTGTGAATTCGATTCAAAGTGGCCCTGTCCAGCTAGAACTGGTCTCCCCCGTCAGTGCTGGAGGAGGCTAGAACGCTTTCAAAATCTGCAAATAGATTGTCCAGTAGTTTAATGTCTGTTCTTCGGCCTGCTCGGCTGACCGCTAGACGTTCGAGCATTCGATCGGTTGGAGCCGAGCGGCCGTCGCCCATCGGCATGCTACGGGCTGGGGACTCGGTTCGACTACCGGTGACTCTTTCACTGGATTCTGACAGCATCGCATCAACCACAGCGGCGCGTGTGGCCTGCAAGGCTACCACGGGCGCCGCGTAGGTGTTGACCGAGACGGCACCAGATACTTGCACCGATGAACTCGACAACGCAACTAGCGGATCGGCGATGCCTTGAGCGTTGGTGTTGGTGGTGGCCAGTTGGAACAAAGTGCTGGGCTCTTGCGATCCGGTTATACGCGATGTGGCACTATCGTATTGGTAAACCCGATCGGTACTCGAATCCACGATCCACATGTGGTTCACATTGGTTGGATCTAAAGTGATCCCAGTTGGGCTAGGCGATGTCGCCGAGATGTTCCAACTGCCTTCCAGTACGCCAGCGGTTGAATAACGGAAGACTTTGTCCGTGGTCAACGTATTATTCACAACCCACATGTGAATTCCGTCGGTGACCAAGTCGGTTGAGTCGAGATTGCCCGAGTTCAAGGCAAAGCTGGACGTGGGGGCTACACGACCGGAACGCAAATTGGCACCGTTGGCGAAGTAGAACACGCGGTCTTGCGTCGGATCCACGATCCACAGGTTGTTTCCCCAGACGGTGATACCTTCGGGTTTACCAACATTTTGAGGAGTCCATTGTCCCAAGAGTGTCCCAGATTTGTCGTATACAAATACGCTGCCGCCCAAATCGACGACCCATTGAATAGTGCCAACGCTGTTTGAGGCGATACCGCGCGGCTTGCTGTCTGATTTGTTGAGCGCCGTGTTGGTGATGGAGCTACCGCTAGCCGCGTATTGATAGGTGTTCAGTCGATCCGCATCGACCACGAAGAACTTGGCACTCGGAGGCGGAGGTGGTGCGATGTTGAGCGATACTGTAGTGGGCGCAGAACTGGCCAAACTGTCGGATGCTTGATATGTAAAGCTATCAAGACCATTGTATCCAGCGGTAGGCGTATATTGGAAAGAACCGTCTGCGGCCAAGGTGAGCGTACCATGTAGTGGAGCGGTTACTACGGTCGCAATCAGGGTATCGCCATCGGCATCCGTATCGTTGGCCAGCACTCCGCGCGCCGGAATATTGAGAGACACGTTTTGATCCGTTGAGTAGCTGTCGGCGACGGCAATGGGTGCGTCATTGACAGCCGCGACGGAGATCGTAACTGTTTCAATGGCGGAACTTAGAAGTCCATCGCTGGCTCGATATGTAAACGTATCGACGCCGTTGAAGTTTTCCGTGGGCGTATAGACAAAGGATCCGTTTGCCGACAGCGACAACGTTCCGTGCGCCGGCGATGTCACGCGGATCGCTTGCAGCGGAGTTCCGTCCACGTCGGAGTCGTTGCCCAAGATTCCGGGTGCCGCCACACTCAGGATGGTATCTTCGTTGGTCGTGTAGCAGTTTCCAACCGCCACCGGGGCATCATTGACCGCTGTTACGGTGATGGCCACCGAT
>JADLDX010000907.1 GCA_020846515.1 Pirellulaceae bacterium | reverse complement strand
GCCTTGGTTAGCACGGGAGGCACCCTCCCCGACTGAGCTGACGCCAGTCGACCCTCCCGCTGCTACGCAGCGGGCGGGTTAGTTTGACGGTCGCTACTCGCAACGTCTGCTGGATACAATACTATTTTGCAATTCAAGCACTCCTCTAATCTCAGGCGGGCAAACTAACATGACAAACAATCGACTCAGCTCTCGGCGAGAAGCACTTATCACTGGCGCTGCGGCGGCTACGGCGCTGGCTTGTCCGGCAATTGTGCGTGGCCGAGATCTTAATAGCAAGCTGCGGATTGGCGTGGTGGGTATGGGTGGTCGGGCCAATTCGCATGTCAATAGCCTCACCGAGCTCGAGCAAAGCAACACGCTGAATATTGAGCTGGCGGCGGTCTGCGACTGCGATAAACGCAAAGTCGAAAATGCTCAACGCAATTGCCGAGAGAAATTGGGGCATGAAGTCACTGGTCATGACGATATGCGTCGCCTCTTGGATGACAAGTCGATCGATGCCGTGACCTACGCGACGCCCAACCATTGGCATGCGCTCGGTGCGATTTGGGGCTGCCAGGCCGGCAAAGATGTTTATGTTGAAAAGCCCGGATCGCATAACATCTTCGAGGGCAGGAAGATGGTCGAAGCTGCCCGCAAGTACGGTCGCATCGTACAACACGGTACTCAATGTCGTTCGTCGGCTAACATTGTTGAGGGCATGAAACATCTGCATGACGGTTTGATCGGCGATGTCTACATGGGCCGCGGGGTTGCCTTCAAGATCCGTCGCAGCCACGGGAGAAATGAAATTCGCGAAACTCCGCCAGCGCTCAACTGGGATGCGTTCTGCGGCCCTGCGCCCCTTCGTCCCTACAGTACTTTTAATCAAACGAAATGGCACTGGATCTGGGACTTTGGAAATGGTGAGATCGGCAACCAAGGCGTCCACCAAATGGATTTATTGCGTTGGGGTATGAAGATCGATGACCATCCTACAACCATCTCAGCGATGGGTACCAACTATATCCAAGAGAATCATTTCAAGAGTGATGCCGAAACGCCAGGCTTGTTATCGTCCATGATGAAATGGCCTGACGGCAAGATGATCACATTCGAAGTGCGAGATTGGTACACCAATGCAGAAGCGGGCTTTCGCGATCAATATCCGTTTGTCCAAAAGGACTTTCCGGTCGGCGCGATCTTCCTGGGCACCAAAGGCACGATGATCTTTCCGGATTACTCGAGCTACTATTCGTTCTTGGGCGACAAGCGGGAACCTGGACCATCGGCATTCCAACCGGGCAGTCCCATATCGGACACGCCCCATTTTCGAAATTGGATATTGGCCGTTCGCTCGCGAAATCCGGACACTCTCTCAGCGGATATTTTGCAAGGACACATGTCCTCTGCCTTATGCCACCTGTCCAATATTGCCTATCGAGTCGACGAAACCTTGCACTTTGACGCCGTCACAGAACAATTCAAGGGCAACGAGAAGGCAAGTGCTCTCGTCTCGCGAATTGAACGAGCACCTTATGCCGTCCCAGTTAGCGTCTAGTACTTTTCGCCACTGTTACGTAGGCCAGCGGGTGCAGTGTCGACGTGTTTAGTTCACTTCGCGGAGCAAGTCGAGCAGCGTTTGGAGGACCTTGGTTGGAATTCGCCCTTTGCGGTAGGCAGCGACCACATGCACTTGCCCGATTTCATTCGAGATCGAACGGGTGACCACATGCTTGGTTAAATTGCCCTTAGGGCGGCTAGCAATGATTCCCACACCGATACCTGATTGAACGCATGCAATCGTAATCGCACTGTTATCCGTCTCCGCGACGATTCTCAGCGGTTCATTGATGCCCAGTCGAAAACAGGCCTGTTCGAACATCTTGCGCACAATGGTATTTGGGTTTCCTAATATCAAAGGCTCATTCATCAAGTCGGCAATCGTTACCGAGGCTTGGCGACTGAGCCTGTGTCGAGGTGGAAAGGCCACCAAATACTCGATCGGATACAGTCGTTCGTAGGCTATACCAGGTGCAAGCATCGACTGCGATGGTTCAATGAGTAGGGCCAGATCGGCTTTGCCTTTAAGTATAAACTCTTGTGCGATCGCATTGTCGGCTGATATTAGCTTCAAGCAAGCGTCGGGATAAATCTGACTAAACTTTCGGAGCGGCGCCCCCAACTCCTCAAGCATCATGCGGACGCACGTGACCAAACTGACTTGCTGAACGGCGTCATCCGTCTCTTCGGCCAGTCGTTCAAACGTAGAGATAACGGACGCCAGAATTGGACGCAGCATTTCGTACAGCACCGTACCGGCGGCTGATGGACGAACGTTTCTACCTGATCGATCGAAAAGTTTCGTCTTGTAAATCTTCTCCAACGATTTGACCTGCTCCCAAATGGTCGGTCCAGCCAGTCCCAGCGATTCGGCGGCGCCCGCATAGCCACCTCGCTCGTAAACCTGGCAAAACGTAATCACCTGTTGCATCGTCAATGAATCGGCATGCTCAGCCATCTTGGATTCCCAAGCGGGTTGGGGCGGGAGTTTCATTCGGCTTTACCTAATGGAAGTTAGGAATTATGCAATTGCTCCGAGTGCTAGGAATACTATACTCGCAGACGGCCTGCAAGGGGCGGTTAAACCTCTTTCTCGTGACCTAAAGGGAATCTGAATGTCCATTGATGGTAGAGCCCGCTCTGGAGCCGCGGAATGCCTGTTCACAGCCAACGTGTTCAGAGCGAGCCTGTACAGAGCGCGCTTGTTCACTGTGAACCTGTTCAAGGGGAACCTGTTCAAGGGGAGCCTGTTCAAGGCAAGCTTAATCGTCGTGTTGAGCGGCTGTGGCGGATCCAACGAATACGAAACGACACCTGTCCGGGGTGTCGTTACTTGTCATGGAAAACCGGTGGCCAACGCGACTGTCAATTTTACACCTCTGCCTGAAGAAGGCCGGCCCAAGGGGCAGCGCGGGCGCGTGGCCTTAGGGCTAACCGACAATGAAGGCCGATTCACATTAACGACTTATCAAGATGGCGATGGTGCGATTGTGGGAAAACACACTGTCACCGTCGGGCTGAATATGGACGAATCCAGTGGTAAGGTCCAGGCATTTGCGTGCAAGGATTCTAAGAAGGAAGTTACAGTCGATCGCCAAACGAATGAATACAAGATTGAGTTTTGAAATTTGTTTTTGGATTATTGCAAAACCAAGTCGAGGTGCATCATGCAGGCATTGTTAGCGAGACGGAGTTCTCACAGACACGCCTTTACGCTGGTCGAGTTATTGGTTGTCATCGCCATTATTGGGATTTTGGTTGGACTGCTTCTACCCGCTGTTCAAGCTGCCCGTGAAGCAGCACGTCGGATGCAGTGCTCCAACAATCTGAAGCAGTTGGCGCTCGCGTTACATAACTACGAGAGTGCGCACAAAACATTTCCGCCAGGCTCGGTAATTCCGAATCTGGGTGGCGTATATCCACCACCAGCCCCTGGTAGCAACGGTTCGCGAACGGCTGGATATTCGTGGTGCATGATGCTCATGCCCTACATGGAGCAGAACGCCATCTATAACGCGACGGTTGGAACCCAGCCGTTGCTCGGTCGGATCGTCGAGAATCCGACGACCAGAGTTTTAGTTCAGACACCCATTGGCACTTTCCGCTGTCCATCGGACACCGGTGGCCCGCTGAACGTTCTCCCGTCGGAAAGTCATTTCATTTTTGGATTGGAGGTTGGAGGGACACCTTGGTACATAGACGGCAACACGGCTGGCCCGAAGGTAGCCTTGGCGACTTCCAATTATGTGGGGATGCACCACTCTCGCGCGCACCAATACGTCAGCAATCAGTTGCAATTCTCCGGTGCATTTGGTCCCAATCGAACGACGAAGATTGGGGCAATTACTGACGGAACAAGCAACACGATTTGCGTCGGCGAGCGGGCTTATCAAGTCGGTAATGTGATCATGGGAGCCGCTCTGTGGGCTGGATGTGCAGCCGCAGGTCACGACGACTGCATTGATGATGCGTGGGCGACAGCTCGTTCACCCATTAATCCTACGCAAAGCATCTATAACAAGTATGCCAAGCAGCAGGCGCTTAGCAGCAGCCACACAGGCGGTGCCCAAGTCGCTTTGTTCGATGGATCCGTTAGGTTCCTCACCCAAAACGTAGATTTTGTGATGGCTGGTGGTAACAACACCTCCGTAGCAGATAGCGTGTACGAATTTTTGGTTGAGATAAACGATGGAAAGGTCATTGGCGAATACTAAGCAGCTGCACGCATCCAATTCGGGATTAAGGCACTTTCATCGTGAACAGGCTTAGCGGGCTGCCACCCGATTCGTGTGGGCCTTATCGTCCTGGAAGCTCTTTGCGTTCGGTGGCCCGCCTCGTTATG
>JADLDX010000906.1 GCA_020846515.1 Pirellulaceae bacterium | reverse complement strand
TCGAAAGCGACGGGCCAATCGACAATGGTAGTCCCGAACTGCAGTTGGTCCGCAGCCAAGGAAACTAGCTGATGCCAATGGGAAAGATCAGTGTGCGCGAGATTTTGTCGCGCCCTACACGAGCTCTCTTGACGTTTACCAGCATCGTTATAGGCGTCGCCGCCGTGGTCAGCGTCTTCTTGACGACTGCCAATACACGAGTGGCCCAGCGCGAAATGCTGCGAGCCGTTTCAGGGCGCGCGGATTTAGAGATCATAGCCAATGGTGTCTTGGGTTTTGCTTACGACACTTTGGAAAAAACTCGCCAAACCTCGGGCGTGAAACTGGCCGCGCCAGCGATCAATCGCTTTGCAGTCCTGTTTGCCGGTGAGCGACGAGCCAAGGCACGCGTTTTGGGCATCGACCCACGCGTTGATCAAGAGGTGCGCGATTACAAAGTCGTTGAAGGCCGAGGCCTGGAGACGATGGGCGAGGTGTTGGTCGACGGTAGCTTCGCACGCTCGCTGCAAATCAAACTCGATGATCCTCTGCGCATCTTGGGCAAGGGAGGCTTGAGTGATGTGAAAGTCGTCGGCATCGTCGAACCCAGTGGCGGTTCCGGAGTGGCCGTCGGTTCGTCGGTCTATGCCATTTTGCCCGAAGCCAGTCGTTGGTTTCGAGCCGGTTCACGTCTGGATCAGATACAAATTGTGCTGGACGATCCAGAGAAAAGTGACGACGTCTTAAAGGCACTTCAAGCTGTGACGCCCGCAGAGGCCACGGTGCAAGCGCCGGCCACGCGCAGTCAAATGGCGGAAGAGACCATGTTTGCTACCGAAAACGGTTTGCACATGGCGATCGCCTTCGCCCTGCTCATCTCTCTCTTCATCATCTATAACACATTTCAAATGTCCGTTGGCGAACGGCGCAAACAGTTGGGCATCTTGCGAGCGCTCGGCACAACGCGCAATCAGGTCCGCTGGATGATCCTGCGAGAAGCTCTGGTCATGAGTCTGTTGGCCTCGGCCGTAGGCTGTGGACTGGGTGTGTATGGTGCCACGTTTCTTTCACGAGCAACGCAACAGGTGCTGCAGGTCAGTTTGCCTGTCATTCAAATCTCCGTGTGGCCGCTGGTTGTTGCCGTGATCTTCGGAGTCAGCATATCGCTGTTAGGTGCTTACTTGCCAGCCAATCGCGCCAGTAGCGTGCAACCGCTGGAAGCGATTCGTTCATTGGACACCGGTCAAGATGCAGCCTTGATACGCATCGCGACGCCAATTGGTATTTTCGCATTGGTCGTCGGCGCGTTGGTACTCTGGCTAGCCACGCGCGGGCGATTGCCATTGGGGGGCGATGTCGTTGGCATCGTCATGTTGCTGCTGGGTTTGGTGTTGATGATCCCGATTTCGTTACCGATGATTTCGATGATGCTGATGAGCCTTATGCGCCCATGGCTCGGCCCGCCCGCCATGTTGGCGCAGCGACAGTTAATGCGCCACCTCGGTCGCAGCACTCTGACCATTGGGGTCCTGTTCGTGGCTGTAGGCACCAGCATCGGCATGGCAGGTAATGTGCTGGACAACGTCGGCAATGTGCAACGTTGGTACAAACAAGCCATGATTGGCGATTTTTTTGTGCGAGCTTCGATGCCGGACATCGCCACCGGCGCGGCGGCTGATTTGCCCCTTGAGGCTGAAGATGCGGTTCGAAAAATCTCGGGAGTTGAACAAGTTTCCAGTATCGCTATGGAGCAGGCTCGTAGTGATGACAGTTCGGTGCTGGTCGTAGCGCGCGACTTCCGCAAATCGTCATTGGGCCTCTTTGAAGTTACCGGTGACGAGCGCGAGAAGGTTATCAAGGGACTGACGCAGGGCCAGGTCGTGGTGGGCAGCGTGTTGGCTCAGCGGAAAAACATTCAGCCCGGCGGTACGATGCAACTTGAAACCGCTTCAGGGCCTACGAACTTTGATGTCGCCGCCGTGGTGAACGATTACTTAGGCGGTGGCTTGACCGTTTACATGGACGCACCGGTTGCCAAGTTAGCTCTGGGCATGGAGGGCGCTGATGTGCTGGTTATTCAAGCCGACGATAGCCGACTGGCCGAAGTGGAGAAATCGCTTCGAGCCTACTGCGGAGAGCAAGGTTTGGTTTTGCAGTCGTATGCGCAACTGATTGGTGTGATCAATGGTATGGTCAACGGTGTGATCGCCAGTTGATGGACGTTGCTGGCACTGGGATGTTCGATTGCGGCCATGGGCTTAGTGAATACATTGACTATGAACATCCTGGAACAAACGCGAGAGCTTGGTATGCTGCGCGTGGTGGCCATGACACGGCAACAGACCAGGCGCATGATTTTGGCTCAAGCGGTCATGATGGGCATGTTGGGAATCATTCCCGGTGCGATTGTTGGCGTATTTGTTTCGTATGCCATCAGTCTTTCGGCTCAAGCGGTGCTTGGGCACGATATCCAGTTTGTGTTCCATCCCGTGCTGGTGGGCGGTGCCGTGATATTGGGAATGCTCATCGTGCTGATCGCTTCACTGATTCCTGCTGAACGAGCTGCTCGACTGAAGTTGTCATCGGCGTTGCAGTATGAGTAATGTCTGGTACGCAGGTGGAAAGTAAGGGTTTTTTGTGAGCAATCTCTGGCAGCAAAAGCAGATTACGCTTCGCGCCCGCGAGCGCGGCTTTCATCTGATCACGCGCGAGATTACCGATCAACTGCCAGAACTGTTGGACGTGCGTATCGGATTACTGCATCTGTTCATCTTGCACACATCAGCCAGTTTGACGATCAATGAAAATGCTGATCCCGATGTGCGCATAGATATGGAGACGGTTTTTAACTACGTAGTGCCTGAGGATCTGCCGTTGGTACACACGGTGGAAGGTCCTGACGACATGCCGGCCCATGTGAAAGCATCCATGTTGGGCGCCAGCCTATCGATACCGATAGCTGGTGGCCAAATGGTGTTGGGCACCTGGCAGGGCATTTACTTATGCGAGCATCGCAACCAAGGTGGCCCGCGCAGAATCGTCTGCACTCTGATGGGTGAAAACCAAAAATGAAGTGTCAGTGACAGGAACTGTTTACTAGTGAATTATCTTTCGCATGGTTTTCGATTTGTCGACAATCCCTACTATCTGGCAGGGACGGCGTTGCCGGATTGGATGAGTGTGCTGGATCGTCGCAATCGCGCTCGTTCTCAAGTGGCAGCCCAGTGGGTGTCCGCCGCGGAGCCAGAAATGGCGGCCTTTGCCCAGGGGGTTGTGCAGCACCACGCTGATGATCGCTGGTTTCATCAGACCGAATCTTTCGCCCTGCTGAGCACCACCTTTGCTGTGGAACTTCGAGAAAAGCTGACGGTTAGTCACCAGGCTGGTTTCCTGGGACATATTGCCGTCGAACTCTTATTGGACGCTGTTCTGGTCGAGGACATCCCCATCAGGCTGGAAGCGTATTACAATGCGCTTTCGCAACTGGACCCGCGTCACGTGCAGGTCGTGGCCAATCGCCTGCTGCCGCGACCGGCCGAGCGACTGGACCTGTTGCTGCCCAGGTTTATTGCGGAACGGTTCCTGGCTGACTACGCTGACGATCGGTTGTTATGGCGACGTTTGAATCACGTCATGCGGCGTGTCGGCTTGGAACCGCTGCCGGAAACGATTATTGATTGGCTGGCCACGGCTCGCGTACGCGTGCGGCAGTCCGCCGATGCCTTGCTCACCGATTCAACCAACATATCCATTCGTCGAACTGCCCAACCAGCGAGCGACGAACAGCAGCCAACCCTGACCATCCCAGAAAAATTAGACCAACCCAAACCAACTTGACCCTTAGGCATACGAGAGCACTGGAGAAAATAGATGAAGTACGGCATGAACCTGTTGCTGTGGACCGGCGAGCTAAACGATAGTTTGTTGCCGATTCTGACCAAACTGAAGAAGATGGGATTCGACGGTGTTGAGTTGCCGATGTTCAATCTCGACTTGGATTATGCGGCCTGGGGCAAGCGGCTGGATGATGCTGGTTTGGCGCGCACGGCGGTGACGGTTCGCAACTTGGAAGACAATCCGATCAGCCCGGATGCCCAGGTGCGGGCCAAGGGTATCGAGTTGACAAAGAAGACGCTGGACTGCTGTGCTGCGGTGGGTGCCGAAACGTTGGTGGGCCCATATCATTCAGCCTTGGGACATTTCTCGGGCGCTGGTCCAACCAAAGATGAATGGGCTTGGGGAGTTGAGAGCATGCGAGCGGTGGCCGAGCATGCTGGGAAGGTAAAAGTCAAGTTGGGTGTGGAGCCGCTCAATCGATTTGAATGCTATCTACTGAACGCACATGCCGATGCCGCGCGATTTGCGCGCGAAGTCAATCATCCGGCCTGCGGTATCATGTATGACACGTTCCACAGCAACATTGAAGAGAAGAGCATTCCCAAGACGCTCAAGGAAATCAAAGACGTGCTGTGCCACATTCACATCAGTGAGAATGATCGCAGTACGCCCGGCAAGGGGAATGTGCGTTGGCGCAAGAATTTTGATGCCATTGTCGATATTGGGTACGACGGCTGGTTGGTCATTGAAGCCTTTGGTTTGGCATTGCCCGAACTGGCAGCAGCCACCAAGATCTGGCGACGGATGTTCGATGACGAACTGACCCTGGCTAAAGAGGGCTTGGAATTCATGAAGTCCGAAATTGCATCGCGTAAGAAATAGGCTCGGCCTGTTTCTCAGCGGTCTCTTAAGTCCCATTCGATCGAAACCTTTGAGGGAAGCGTGACTGTACCAGAAAAATATTGGATTGGTTTCGACCTAGGTGGCACAAAAATGTTGGCCGCTGCGCTGGACACCAAGTTCAAC
Source organism: Pirellulaceae bacterium (assembly GCA_020846515.1). Taxonomy (GTDB): domain Bacteria; phylum Planctomycetota; class Planctomycetia; order Pirellulales; family Pirellulaceae; genus Aureliella. The sequence continues at coordinate 407 of JADLDX010000906.1, read as the reverse complement.
GTCGTGGCCACTAAGCGCAAGAAGACGCGTGGTGATCAGACCAGCATTACGTTGGAACGCATTGAAGCGATCATCCGCAAGTTGTTAGAAGAAAATGAAATTGGTATCGACCGAATTGCTGGTATAGGAATCGGTTGTCCGGGGCCGGTGGAGTGGCAGACCGGTGTAGTGCGTGTGGCGGTGAACTTGGGATGGAAAGACGTTCCGGTCGGTAAGTTTCTCAGTGAGCGATTTAACTGCCCGGTGGCTGTGCTCAATGATGTCGATGCGGGCGTGTATGGCGAGTATCGCTTTGGCGCTGGCCGCGGTTCACGCACTGCCCTGGGTATTTTTCCGGGCACCGGCATCGGAGGCGGCTGTGTGTACGATGGCCAGATCTTACGCGGTAAAAATCTGACCTGTATGGA
>JADLDX010000905.1 GCA_020846515.1 Pirellulaceae bacterium | reverse complement strand
GCCAGGTCAACGCGCATGATCTCGGGGTCGGTGTGCTGGGGTCGACTGCGATGCGTGATCTCGTCCCACATGCGCCAGCATACTCCAGGCGCGGTGCGTCCGGCTCGTCCAGCGCGCTGCTGTGCCGAAGCCTGCGAGATCGGCTCCAGTTGCAGAACATTCAAACCCACAGCGGGATCGATGCGTTGCACGCGCGCCCAGCCGCTATCGATCACGATGCGCACGCCATCGATCGTCAGGGATGTCTCCGCTACGTTGGTCGCGAGAATGATCTTTCGAAAGGCCGACGGTGCGAGCACACGATCTTGATCAGCAGGCGACAAGTCGCCATAGAGCGGCATGACCTCCCAATGCTGCTTCTCGGCCAGTCGTTCGATATTGCGCGCCGTTTGCAGGATCTCGCCTACGCCAGGCAAGAAGACCAACATGTCGCCCGCGTCGTGCGCTGCCGCCGATTCGATCTGTTCACAAACAGTATCAACGATGCGCCGCGGTGGTCCGGGCCTGGCATGTCGAATCGTAACCGGAAACATTTGGCCTTGGACTTTAATGACCGGAGGATTGTGCAGGTAAGGCGCGATGTTGGCCGTATTGAGCGTGGCCGACATGATGACCAGTTTCAGATCGGGACGAATCGATTCTTGCACACGGCAGACCATGCCCAGCAAGATATCGCTCTCCAGCGAACGCTCATGAAACTCATCCAAGATCACCACGCTGACTTCCGACAGAACACCATCGTTCTGTAACTCGCGCAGCAGGATACCGGGTGTCACAACAGCCAAGCGCGTGTCGCGCGTCATTTGTCGATCGAAGCGAACTTGATAACCAACTTCAGCACCTAAGCGCACCGACATTTCCTGCGCGATGCGCGCCGCGGCCGCTCGAGCCGCGATACGCCGTGGCTCGACCATCACCACGCGGCGTCCGGCTTGGGCAAGCGACATCAAGGCTGGTGGCACGCGCGTGGTTTTGCCGGCCCCGGGAGGCGCTTCCACAATCACCGCCGGAAAGGCTCGCACGGCGGCCGCTATTTCGTCTAAAGCTGAATCGATTGGTAAATGCGGAGGCATGGATCGCCGTCTAATAGTGATTCGCTGCTATTTCGTAATTATTAGCCGATTGGCGTTAGCCACGGTTTTCGCTGAAAAAACCGGGGCTAACGCCAACGCTGTGAAGCATGTTTGCTCGTGTAACCCGGCATTTGTAGCGGTTGGGCGCAAGCCCTCCGGTTCCTAAAACTACCGGGATATACGGGACGGCTTGCGCCGTTCCGCTTCTAAAATGCTTCACAGCGTTAGGCTAACGCCCAACGGCTGATTCAAGAACGTGTCGGTCGGCTGAGTAGACTGCGCACATCGGGATTGCCTAACCACCAGAGCATACCCACATAAGTCGCAGCCCCTAGTGGCGCGGCCGTCCAGGTTCTGCCCAGCGACCAAGTGTAGGGCACCAGGCAGACTGCACAAGCGATCCCGGCCGATGCCAGCGCCACCAACAAGGTCATCAGACTCCCCTGCAAGATCAATCGATCGGTCTTGCTAGCCAACAACCACGACATCATGACCCCATTGAGCAAGAAGGCCAGCGACGTACTGCCGGCTATACCCCAGACCCCACAGTATGGCAGACTGAACCACTTGGCCAATAACCCCAGCGTGACGGTCACCAGGCCTACCACGGTCGGCGTACGCGTATCACCCAACGTATAAAAGCCACGCGCCAACAACTCACTCCAACTCGCCCCGATGAACATACCCATAAAGAGAATGATCAGGCTGCCGACCGCTTGGGAATCAGCCGATGTGAATCGACCACGCTGGAGCAAATCAGTAATGACAGCGGTGGCAAAACAGCCAAAGCCAATGGCGATCGGGACGATGATTAAGACCAATCGCCGCATGGCCAACGCAAAATGAGTTACAAATCCAGCTTGACCTTCCGATGCCAGGCGTCCGGCCAACTGCGGAAAAGCAATCACCGACAACCCGCTGGTGCTGATGGCCAACAAGGCCACGATCATGCGCTGGGCATAATGTAAATGCGCGACGCTCCCTTCGCTCAACTGCGAAGCCAACGATCGATCGACTACGGGATCTATGCGCAGATAGACGCTGCCCAGCACCAACGGTAACAATGCCCATACCAAACGCGACCAATGGGATCTAGGCACCGGCCCCAGGCGCACATGACCAATGATCGGCAACACATGGATGATCAGGCTGATCAACGACCCAACATTAATCGCGATCGCGATCCAATGAATACCGAAGCGACCATATGCCACGGACAACAACAAGGTTACCAACGTGCCCCACACACCGCCCATGGCCGGCACGATAAAGCTATGCCGACTGTGATGCACAGCCAGCGACCAACTGACCAGCGTCGACATCAGAATCTGCCAGGCGAGTATGCTCAGCAACCGCGCGGCCGTCTGCTGCTCTTTATCCGGCAAGTCACCATACAACCAGTGCACGATCGATACCGACGACCCCATAACCAGCAACGAAGCCAACAGCGCTAATGTGCCCGTAGCTGCGCCAAAGATGCCGGCCAAGCGCCAACCTGTTTCGCGTTTCTGCGAGTCGCTAAAGCAAGCCACCAAATCTGGTACTAAGACATAGCTGAGCGAACCACTGATAATGGCCGCCAGCAACACAGGCACGACCAAGGCTGCCGCCAAAGCATCCGCTTCAGCGCGCGCACCAAACTGGTAAGCCAAGACGACTTGAATCAAGAACTGGATGACGACCTGGCCAGCCGACGAAGCAGTCAACCAAACGAAGTTGTTGGTCGTCCCTCTGACCGTAGCCTGAGGTTGTTTAATAGGCGAATCTCCAGCGGAGCTGCTCATCGATTTCTCCGCTGGCAAACGCGCTCTAGCACGTTCATCATCCGATCCAACCAAGGTGCCAACGCATGCTCGGCTTCCACCCAAGCTCTTCCAGCCAACGCCCGCTCTCGAGCACGCTGCGGATTCAGCTGGAAGTCGATTATCGATTGAGCCGCCGCCGACACGTCGCGCACAGGGATCAGTGTGGCACGTTGGTCATCGAGGCCGGCGATGTGACGCGCGGTCGCGCCATAGTTGGTCATCACCAATGGCACGCCCAAGGCGAGCGCTTCCAGGGCCACGTTGGGAAAGCCCTCGTAGTCGCTGGGCACCAGCGCTAGGTCGCAAGCCGCCAGCACCGGGTAGGGATTCGTCAGATAGCCATGCAGATGCACGCAGTCCTGCAACTGCAGGCGATCGATACTCTGCTCAATCTCCGACTGCAGCGGACCATTGCCCACCAGATGTAAATGCAAACTCAATCTAGCCGACTCTTTGGTTCGGCGTCGCACCTCAGCCGCGACTTGCAGGGCAAACTGATGTCCTTTCTCCGCCGTAAAGCGGCCGATCAGGGCAGCATGAATCTGGCTAGACGCAGTCTGGCTAGACTCAATCTGGCTAGCTTGTTGATGCAACCAGCGCTCGGCCGTCTCGGCTAAACTCTGCGTGGCCCGCTGACGCACTAACTCGACATCGATGGGGTTGGGCATCACCTGCAAACAAGACGGTGGCAAGCGATAGAAGTTGGCTGCATCGCTGGCCACTTCTTCACTAACGCATAAAGTCGCCGAAGCGCTTCTATAGGCGCGTGCGAGCAGCCGGCGTTTGAGCCAGACGAACCGATGCTCGCTGGCCGGGACATCGCGACTGGGCGGGCTGACGATCACCGACACGCGCGGCGTGCTGGAAGCCAATGCCCAACCGGTCAAGAGCGTCATATGAAAGGTGCGATCGTAGACCACGTCGATCTTTCGCTGACGAACGATCTGTCTTAAATGGCGAGATTGCAAATAGGTAATGCGGCCAGGGGGAAACGAGCGGGGAGCTGGATAGTCATCTTCGAAGGCGTGCACCGGCACATCGCTGGGCAACTGTTCCAGGTAGGGACCCCGTCGCGCTAGCAGGTAAACTTCGGGCGAAAATCGTTGACGGTCCAGTCGACTGACCAACTGCCACAACTGTCGCTCGCTACCGCCGCCGTCCAGCGAGCCGCTGCAGGCCAGCACGCGCAGGGGCCCGGAGACGCTTGGCGCATGCCCTGAATCCGCCTCTGAGTCCACGCCTGATGGCCCCGTCACAAAAACAGCTTCCCCCATTGCTAGCTTTCATTTCTCGGTTGACGCGAGACGCAGTGTTTGGCTAGCATCCATCGCGGAGTCTGGCTGAAGGTCGGACTTAGGTAGGTGAACAAGGTTCCGAAGGATCGGCACGTCGGGTCAAGAGCAGCAAAAACATGAGCAGCGAAAACCTGAGCAGCAAAGAGTAGTACGCCGGATGCAACACTGCCAGTGGACAACGCGAATTGGCTTCCAAGGCCAAGACTATATCGGCATCCGGTCCGAGGTAGGTCCGGTATTCCGTGGCATTGTTGGCGGTCTGCTTAGTTTAATTGTCCTGCTCTCGGGCTGCGCGAATCTCTCACGCGAATCAGCGCCGGAAAAACCACCTGTGCTGAGCCCCCCGAAACTGGCCCCGGACGCCGTAGTTGTTCAGGCCGTGTTTATTCGTTTTCCCGAAGAACAGGCCCAGGCGCTCAATGATGTGTGGCGCGTGGTGGACGAAAGCGTGGTCAGTCTGTCGACACGTCGTGCCCTGCATGCCAATGGTCTGCAGTGCGGCGTGCTGGTCGGCGAGATGCCGCAAGTCGTCCGAGCTCGCTTGAAAGAATTAAATACCAAGTCGCCTGGTAATTCCTTGGAACTGCTGGGACTGGCTGCGGAAGTCCCCAGCGATACCCAGCAGTTGCATTGTCATGCTGGTCGGCGTAAGGAATTGGCTTTGCGTCCCGGCCTAAACGAGGCGATTACCGTCATGCATGTGCGCGATGGTCAGATTCAAGGTAATACCTATACCAATCCCCGTATGATGCTTGATTTGCGGGCGACGCCGCTGGGCGATGGTCGGGCGCGGTTGAAGATGACGCCTGAAATTCAACATGGTCAGCCGATTGAAAGCATGCGCGTCAGCCCAAACAAGATTGCCCAATTACCGGACATCCGCCAACAGCAGCAGGTATGGGATTACATGGCCATGGAAGTCACCTTGGCACCTGGTCAATTCTTTTTATGTACGCTAACCGATCCACCGCGCGGTTTGGGGCAAGCCATGTTCAGCACGCGGACCTCCGAGCGCACCACCGAGCGCGTGCTGTTGGTCATTCAGATGGTGGCCAATCCGCTGGACGATTTGTTTGCGCCCGAAGACGTCGAAGCGGCTCGCCTGGCCACGGACCGCGGCTAGCCCACTTGCATTCTTGGCACTCCTAAAACGCGGCCGAGTGGTTTACCATAACGGGCTGGTTTGGTTGTACGTCTTACTCTTCGCTTGCAGAGGTATTTCAACATGTCGCATTTCTTGTCTGCCTGTCTATTGTCGTAACAGTTACACCTCCCCTGCCGGCGTGTCCGGCAGGAAGGAAGTTTGCTGAGCTAGAAGGCATGAGTCCAACCCCACTCTACTCATCTCGAAACATGGATCCGCCAGCGTACCACTTGCGATAT
>JADLDX010000904.1 GCA_020846515.1 Pirellulaceae bacterium | reverse complement strand
CACTTTGAATCGAATTCACAGTGATTCGCTGCTATTTCTTAGATATTAGCCGTATTGGCGTTAGCCACGGTTTTCGCTGAAAAAACCGGGGCTAACGCCCAGCGGCTGATTCAAGTGGCGCTGTCCAGCTAGTACTTAACTGGAAGCGCAAACCGAGCAGTAACGCTTTCGCTGGTCGGAGCCACTGGGTCCGACTAGCGCTTGGTCTCTTTGTCCTCCAAGAACGGCAAGTCAATCAAGTTGCCAGCATCATCGCGGCAATCGATTTCGAAATGCTCAGGGAAGAGAGCTTCACTGCCCAAGATCTGCACGTTGACCTTGGTTTCCTCTTCGATTTGCATAACGGCCCGACGTTTGCGGTTGTTGACATATGCCGCCACTTTGTCATTGACGCGAATGGTAATGCGACTGACTCGAGGCACCTGGCAAGCCATCGTGAGAATACGTACGACTTCGATGGCCATGCTTTCCGCGGTCTTGACGACAGCCCGGCCTTGGCAGCAAGGGCAATCTTCATAGACGCTGCGCTTTAGGCTGGGGCGAATGCGCTGGCGGGTCATTTCGATCAGGCCGAAAGGACTGGTTCGCAGGATCTTGGTTCGCGCGCGGTCGCGTCGCATGGCGTCACGCAGCGCGCGTTCGACTTTGCGGCGATGTGTTTCACGGCGCATATCGATGAAGTCATTGACGATAACGCCACCTAAATCGCGCAGGCGCAATTGACGGGCGATCTCTTTGGCGGCAGCCATATTGAGATGGAAAGCATTTTCCTCGGCTGAATCGTCGCCACGGAAGTTACCGCTGTTGACGTCGATAGCCACCAAGGCTTCGGTCGAATCGATCACGATCGAGCCGCCGGATTTCAGTGGCACTTTGCGTTGCTGAATGCGAGCGATCTCGTGTTCGAGGTTGTACTTATAAAACAGCGGCTCGCGGCCTTCGTACAGTTGCAGGCGACTGACGTAGCGTGGCATGACCAGTTGCAAGAACTCTTTAGCCCGTTCGAAGGCGGACTTGTCATCGACGATGATCGCATCGATGTCTTCGGAGAAGATATCGCGAATCGTGCGAATGATCATATCGCTCTCTTCGTAGATATCCGCTGGAGAGCCGGTGTTCTTCAGGCGACGTACGAGCACTTTCCATAGACGCAGCAGGTAGGCCATATCGCGCGACAGCTCGCGGCGCGTGCGGTCTTGGCCGGCCGTGCGTACGATAAAGCCCAGGCCTTTAGGCGGATTGAGTTCCAGCAGGGTCTGGCGCAGCGTGCGTCGTTTCTGATCGTCTTCGATCTTGCGACTAACACCTACGCGTCCCAGTGCGGGCATCAATACCAGATATCGCCCGGGGATGCTGATGTATGTGGAGAGCGTAGGGCCCTTGGTGCCGATACCCTCTTTGATGACTTGCACCAAAACTTCATCGCCACGCTTGAAAATTTCTTGAATCGGTGGCTTAAAGCGTGGGCGATTTCCGCGCATGGGTGGACGACGTTTGGGACCGGGACCTTCATCATCGTCATCGTCGATATCGGCACCTGGGAAATTGCCATCGGCGATTTCCTCGGGATCATAACCGGCTTGACGAAAGTATTGAGCTTCCACATCGCTGACGTGCAAGAACCCGTTGCGTCCTACGCCAAAGTCGACGAAGGCGGCTTGGATACTTGGTTCGAGATTGACAATGCGTCCCTTGTAGATGTTGCCTGCAAAGTTGTTCTGGCTAGCTCGCTCGGTATAAAGTTCTTCCAGCGAGCCATCCTCCAGAACCGCGATGCGGCACTCCTCGGGTTGGGAAACATTGATCAGCATTTCTTTGCGCATAGATTTTCTTTCTGACGTTGAATGTTCATTCGGTTGTTTCTGCGGAGGTCGTGGCTGACAGGGATTCGTCAGCCGGTACCGCAGTGCTCCCACTGGCAGCGCCTGGTTGGGCAGCGCCTGGTTGAGCCGTGCCCGATTGGGCAGTGCCTGAATGGGCAGTCCAGTGCACGCGTGTTCGCGTTAGCACAGCGCCTTCGGGCAGTACATGAGCGATTGAGAGTGCCTCGAGCAATTCGCTTGGTCGTAGCGAGCCCGCGGCAGTGGTCGGCAATGTGAATCGCAGCACATCGCCCTCACAAGTGATATCCAGCAGAGGATCACCGAAGGTGGCGATCAATGTCTTGCCATCGCGGAGCACTTTGATTTGGCCGTCGGCAAGCAGTCTTTCAAGCTGCTGCCGGACGGTCAGCGCGTCCGCTTGAGATAGCTGCACTTCGTAACTGGCGGCGATCATGAGCGCCTTGCCAGCTCCAGGCGGCAGTTCTGTCAGGCTGAGCAGTTGCATGCCTGCAGGCATTTGCTGCTCGATACTCTGACGAGCCTGGTCTACATCGACTGGACCGACCAGATCCATTTCGACAATCTCTTCCAATGCCACGATACCCAAGGCCAGCGCCGACGGGAAGCTGATCTTGGGTTTGGGGTGAAAGCCTTCGCTGAAGGCCAGGTTCAATCCAGCGCGACGTAGCAGACGTTCCCAAGTCCGCGCCAGATCGCGATGGCTGATCCATCGCAAGTCATCTGTCTTTGTAAAGTGAATCCGCACGCGTGTCTTTGTCATGTCTTACACTCCTAACGCCAGTTCGGGCACCAACGTTGCGAAATGCGACATCAAATACGCATCCACTTCTCGAGCCGTCTCGAACTCCATCGCGCGGGCTGCCAGCTTTTGGCATTGCTCGAGCGTTACAGCGCGAATCGCGTGCTTAACACCTGGCAATGCCGAAGGCGGCGCTGACAGAGTCCGCACACCAAAACCGACCAGCAACAACGCGTATGCTGGCGTTGAACTCATTTCCCCGCAAACGCTGACATCGATGCCATGCGCGCGGGCCAGATCGACCGAGGTCTTTATCAATCTCAATACGGCTGGATCGACCGCCATATATAAATCAGCCACGTACTCGTTGCTGCGATCGACCGCCAAAGTGTATTGGGTTAAGTCGTTGGTACCGATGCTGATGAAGTCGACTTCGGGCAAGAAGCGGTCGAGCATCAGCACGGCCGCCGGCACTTCGACCATCATGCCCACTGGCACGTGGTTGGGGACTTCGATGCCTTCTTCGCACAGGTCATCATGCACTTGACGTAGCACCATGCGGGCGGTGCGTAGTTCGTGCAGCGTGGTGATCATCGGAAACATGATCTGCAGATTTCCACCGCACGCTGCCCGCAGGGCCGCTCGCAGTTGCGTTCGAAACAGGGCCGGATTGCGTAGTGACAATCGAATGCTGCGCAGGCCCAGAAATGGATTGTGTTCCTGCTCGCTCAGCGGCTTGTGGCCCATTTTGTCGGCGCCCAAGTCCAATGTACGAATCACCACCGGTAAGCCCTTGAGCTCTTTGACCACCGACGAGTAAGCCTGGTAATGTTCTTCTTCGCTGGGCTCATTGGCCGATCCCAGGTAGAGAAACTCGGTACGATACAGTCCGACACCGGTGGCCCCGCGCGCCAGGCAGGCTTTCACTTCGTGGGGAAATTCAATATTGGCCAGCAGGGAAACTTCGGTACCACAACGCGTCACGGCTGGCAGATCGCGATTGGATTCCAGTTTTGCGGCGCGGCTTTGGCGATCCTCGCGTCGCTCGAGATATTGTACGCGCATCTGTTCGTCTGGATTGACGATCACTCGGCCGCGATAGCCATCGACGATGATGGTGCTGCCACCACGCAAGCGATAGAGAAACGGACCAAGCCCGACGACGGCTGGAATTTCGAGGCCGCGAGCCACGATGGCTGTGTGTCCGCCTGGACCGCCGATCTCGGTACAAAAGCCCAGTACGCGTTCGCGATCCAGTCGAGCGGTTTCGCCGGGTGTCAGATCATGGCAAGCCAACACGCCGGTTTCGCCTTTGTCGAAACGGTCTTCGGTGGGATGACCGCCCAGGGCTTCCAGAAACACGCGTTCGACGTCGCGAATATCAAGTGCTCGTTCGGCCATGATCGACGAACCCATGCGCCGGAAGGCTTGGGCATATCGGTTGAAGACGGTCGACACGGCGTATTCTGCGCTGTAGGCTTCGTCGCGAATCAGATGCAGCAGTTCGTTTTGCAGGCTGGGGTCGAGCAGAATCTGTTGGTGGGCCGAGAAGATCTGGCCGACGTGTTTGCCCAGGGTTCGAGAAGAGATTTCGCGGTCGACGTCGAGACGAACCGACGCAGCTTCAATGGCTTGAAGCAAACGTTCAGATTCGCTCTTCAGGTCGGCCGGTGCAACTTGGCAACGAGTGATTCGGTACCCTTCCTGGTCCAGAATCAGCACCTGTCCAATAGCTACTCCCGGTGAGACCGCAATGCCTTGCAATTCCAGCATGGTGACAAGTTACGGATTGCCCTATTCACGCTCGGTGGCGCGGTAGAGGCGCATGGGCTGGCGGACCTGTCATGGCCGCCTTGCCTCGCCCCTGGGCCAACTGCCGTTGAATTCCAGGCAAACATCACGTGTGTGTTTCTTGATTGTTAAAGGTGTTCAGTTCGTAGTCGGAGGTGACGCAACCTCCGAGTCAGTTTCATGAAAACTCTGAGCGAACAACTCCGATAACGCCTGCACAGCCTCGACCGCATCGACTCCATTGGCTCGCAGATGTAACTGCGTGCCTTGTGACGCGGCCAAGGTCAGAATGCCAAGTATGCTCTTGCAGTCAACTGCTTGACCATCCTTTTCAATCTCAATGTGACTCTGAAAACGGCAAGCAGTGCGCACTAGCATATCGGCTGGGCGCATGTGCAACCCGAGTCGATTGAGTACGATGACTGTTTGACTGGATGTGTCCATCTAGCGAACCGTTTCTGAAAACCATCGACCAACCATCGGCCGATTCTCTGTGAGTCACCAATAAATCTGTACGGGCGCTGCCTTGAACTCAGCTGGCTCCAAACTGGTTGTTATCCGCTTCATCCAGCAACTGCAAAATATCTTCTGTCGACTTGCTTTGCTTGAGGAAACGGCAAAACGTTTCGTCTCGCAATTGTCGCGAAATATTTTCGAGAGCTCGCAAGTGATCGCTCGGGCGATCTGGCGGCGAAATCAGCAAAAAGAACAATTGAACGTTCTCGCCGTCGAGGCTTTCGAATTCGACGCCCTCGGCGCTGACTCCCACCGTTCCCACTAATTTTTTAACGCTTGGGTGTTTCGTATGGGGGACAGCAATTCCGCGTCCAATGCCTGTGCTGCCCAATTCCTCTCGCTTGAGGATCGCTTTGACAATATCCTCACGGTCCGCGGCGCTGATCTCGCCAGCCGCCTGCAAGGAGTCCACCAATTCGCCGATGACCGACTCTTTGTCGCTCGAGTTCAAGGCCGCGCGAATGGCTCCCTTACTAATAAAATCTGAAAACTTCATGGATCGTTCCTTTCTCGGAATCGCCACCCGTAGGAGGAGCATACGCAGTGGACTTGGCACCGCAGTGCCATTGGTCGAGCCAGGAACAGTTAGCCGACGGAACAGTCGGACAGTAGATCGATGGCCGCCTCGTCTCCACAGGGAAAAGGGGCTGCGTGCCTCGATTTAGAATGCCCGGTTACAAGTCTCGTTAATATCTTTCGGCGAACAGGCGGTTCCTGACAATCGATGACCGATCGTGGGACAAACGTGCCGCTGGGAAAGCATCCTCACCCATCGACATCCAAGCCCAACAACCAGTGCTACTCCTCCTGCGTGTCGTCTTTGGTGGGTATATGTTTGATGCTCGAAGCTTTGTGGTCCGTCAGTTTCTCTTTATGCTTGCGCAACTGCTGCTCCACTTTCGACATGGCAGCGTCCATGGCCGCCAAGACAGTGGGGGCAGTCGCCGACGCAACGAATTCAGGCGCATGCTCAGCCGAAACGTTGATTTCCAACCAGGGATTATCCTGGTGTTGGAAGTCCACCGTAATAGAAATCGCATTGATACGATCATGAAAACGCTGTAATTTACCAGCCTTTTCGCTAATTACGCCGTTGTCCGGTCCGCTTAGAGTTCCATGACGCGCGGATACATTGATTTGCACTCGAAGTCTCCAGTTGAAGCAAACCAGCCTCGGATAATTCCTGTTTCATTCGCCGCCTCCACCCGTTTGTCGGCCAAGTATTGGCGGTCGCGAATTCTCACAGCATTGTAGCTTTGCACCCAGTCCCCGCTATACGTGTTCGTGCCCCTAGCCGCCCAAATAGCGGTTTTTAGCCTCAGGCAAAGCTCACTACCCCTTCAGGCTCACTATAAGGGGGGCTCTCGTAGGCGAATCGCTCCGCGACTCGCCCAGTTCCCTGAGCCAATTACCCCCATTCCTGCGGTTGCCCGTCTCGCCAGAGGCTGACAGTCGTTACTCTTTGAAACTTGGGTCGGCTTCAAAGAACATCAGGTGCTGCCAGGGCAGTTCATCGTATTGCTTGGCTAGCTTTAGGCCGTTGGCCCGATATTCCTTCAGGATCTGTTGTTTGCTCATTTTGTGCTCAGGCTTGATCGGCACATGTGGGTCTTCCTCGCGATACTCCAGCAGGGCGATCAAGCCACCGGGTTTCAAGCTTTTGCGAATCGCGGCCAGCATTTGCTCGGGATGAGAAAACTCATGGTAGACGTCCACCATCAAGACCAGGTCGACCGACGAGGGTGATAGTTGAGGGTCGACCACAGTGCCCTGCAACGGCTTGATGTTCTCCACACCGGCCTCGGTGGCGCGCAGTTTGAGCAGGTGCAGCATCTCGGGCTGGATGTCTACGGCTAGCACGTTACCTGGCGCAATGATCTTGGCCATGGCGATCGAGTAGAAGCCATTGCCACAGCCCAGATCGCACACGGTCATGCCGGGCTTAAGTCCTAACTGGGGTAGGACCTGGGACGGTCGTTCCTCTTGCTCGCGTTCGCCGCGTATCAGCCAATTCGCACCGTGAAAGCTCATCGTTTGGGCAATGCGGCGACCCAGGTACTTGGGCTTGGCAGGCGGGATTTTGGTTTCGGCCGCTTCCTTCGCGTCAGCACCTTGAGCGAGAGCGCCATTCTGGCTCTTGCTCGGCCTCGCGGATGCTTTGGGCAATGGCTTGCCGACCCCAGCTTCTTGGGACCAGGCGGTTGGCGAACTGCACAGGACGAGGCTGCCGATCAGCAGCCAGCAAAGCGCATCGAGCGAAAGGGAGCGAACGACCGGCATGGTCTGGGCCTTTGCATAGAAAACGTGCACAGTGAATTTGGGTAGAAAAATGGCGCGGCGAAAAAGACGAAATGATCGATAGCGGTCATCGCGACCTTCCCTGGTGAAACGCACCGTAGCTTCCACTATGACGCCCAGGCTGCGCGCAAGCAAGCGTCCGAGCCGGGCGCGGCCATTGGAGTGCTGAGCGAGCATATCGAAGTACCGTACGAAATCAGGGCTGGATTT
>JADLDX010000903.1 GCA_020846515.1 Pirellulaceae bacterium | reverse complement strand
CGGGACAGGAGGCAACGCCCAATGCAACAGGGCCACCGGATGATTCCAAGGGTGATACAAACGCCCCACCCAGCGCACGGCGATCAGAAATCCTGCGTGAAGTCCTCGCGACAATGCCTGAGGATCAATACATCATCGAATATGTTCCCAATGATCGGCACAGCGAGTGGGCCTTGCAACTGCTGCGCTCGGTCTTCGGCGCGATCAATGACGAGGTGTCCAAACAGGTCGTGAGGATCGCCGGCGCGGAATTGCACCCACGTATAACGATGTCGGCCGCCCCGGTTCAATTGCCCAGCAGCACTCCAACGACGCTGGCTTCCTTGGTGCCCTTGGTGTTGGTGCTGATGACCATTGCCGGTGCCGTTTACCCGGCCATCGATTTGACGGCGGGCGAACGAGAACGAGGTACGCTGGAGGCGATGATCGTGTCGCCGACCCCACGTTCGATTCTCTTGTTGGCCAAGTATGTCGCCGTGGTGACCGTGGCCTTACTGACTGCGATCGCGAACCTCATGGCCATGTCCATCACCTTATGGGCCAGCGGTTTGGGACGCATGGTCTTGGGCGGTGGCGGATTGTCGTTTTCGACCGTATCGCAGATCTTCTGCCTGCTCGTGCTCTTCGCCATGTTTTTTTCGGCAGTATTGCTGTCGATCACCAGCTTTGCCAAGAGCTTTAAAGAAGCCCAGGCTTATTTGATTCCAGTGATGCTGGTTTCACTAGCCCCAGGTGTGCTCAGCCTGTTACCGCAAGTGCGACTGACCAACTTTTTGGCTGCCGTCCCGTTGGCCAACATCGTCCTGCTCTCGCGCGATGTCCTGATCGGTACGGCCAGTCGCGAAGCAGGTGTGATTGCCGTGGTATGCACGATGATTTATGCCATCGCCGCCATCGCTGTGGCCAGTCGATTGTTCGGCAGCGATGCCTCTCTTCAAGGTAGTCAGGGCAGCTGGCGCGACTTTGTGCGCAGGCCAGACCAAACTGCTGATGCCCCCACCGTTGATCAGATGGCCTTGACGATGGCCTGCCTGTTCCCGCTTTACTTTGTGGCTTCCACATCCCTGCCGATGTTGGGAGGCGGACTTGAATACCGACTGGTAATGGCTAGTGCCATCTCATGGCTGCTGATTTTTGGCTTGCCAACTTGGGTGGCGCGGTATCGACGCCTGAACTTCACATCGACCTTTTTGCTTTCGACCGGCCGACCTACGAGCTGGATATGGCTTCTGCCCGGCATCCTGTTGTTGGCCGGTTCCTTGTGGATGATCAGTCATGAACTGATGATATTCAGTCAGCAACTGGGGCTGGCTACGTTCACACCCGAGCAAATGAAAAAAGCTCAAGCCTTTGCCGACAAAATGCCCAGCGTGCCATTGGCTCTTTTGCTGTTTACCGGAGCATTGACACCGGCGATTTGCGAAGAGTGGTTTTTCCGTGGCTTTGTCATGTCGGCCCTCCGGCGTTTTGGTTTTGCCACTGCGGTCATTGGTTCGGCACTTCTCTTTGGACTTATGCACGTATTGACCTCTAACGTTTTGTCGCTGGAGAGATTACTGCCGTCGCTGTTTATGGGGCTGGTTCTGGGCATGATTGCCTGGCGCACCAAGTCGCTGTGGCCTGGTGTCTGGCTGCACGCAGGTCATAACGGTTTATTGCTTTCGATCGGCCATTACAAAGCCGAGTTAACTGAGCTGGGGATCGGTGTCCAAGAAGGTGGGCACTTGCCGATCGCCTGGCTGGCCGGCGGCGCGCTGGCCATCGCCGTTGGCAGTCTCTTGATACGTCGCTGATTTATCGTGCCGGCGCCCGTTTTAGCTTGATCTAGTTAGCGGCTGTACAAGTCAGCGGCAGATGCTGATGACAGGCACGGCGCATCTATCTCTGCGGCAAATTTCGAATCGCCCTGCTCCATCGCTTGAGGCTCCAGCGATCCTGGTCCGTGGTGGCACACTGTTTGCTTCTGCTTGCCGGTGCGTACTGGCTTAGATGGTATCCAACGTGCATGATGTGAAAGCCAAGTGAATATGGGGCAGAGTAAAGTCAGTCCACTGCAGGTTGTGTCGTACGCGGCCAACGTGTTTGTGTTCGTGACCGTGGTGGCGGCACTTTATTTGGCGCAGGATGTTTTCATCCCACTGACGCTGTCGATGATGCTTGCATTTTTGCTCGCACCAATCGCCGATCGTTTGGAAGATTGGGGGCTGCGTCGTGTGCCCGCGGTTTTGGTGCTGGGAGTGCTGGCTTTTTCCATCATCGGCGGTTTCTTGTGGGTGGTTGGACGCGAAGCGACCAAATTGGCGTCCAATATTCCGCAGTACCAGGCTGAGATTGTTCACAAAGTCGAAGGTTTTTCGACGTTCGGCAGTGGAACTTCGCAGCGACTCACGAAGTTTGTCACTGCCGTCTCCGACGCCCTGCGCGGTAATAAGCGCCCCGTACGCCCAGCCGGCCCGGCCGTTACCGGACCAATCGACGATCTGGATGCCAAAAGTAGTCAGGTCGTTACCGACCAAGCCTATGAACCGACAGGCAGCGCCGACGCGCAGCCTGATGAACCTGGCAACTCTGATGAATTGGGTTCCCCCGGCAACCCTATCCATACCGTCCAAGCCTCCAATAGTAATTCGCCCATGGGGACAGCCTTGGAGACCGCTACGGTGGTGTTAAATCCGCTGACCAATGTGGGATTGGTAATCGTGTTCACGATCTTCATGCTGCTTTCTCGCGACGATTTACGAGATCGATTGATTCGTGTACTCAGCGGCGGCAGATACATCGTTACCACGAAGGCCATCGATGAGGCCTCGCGACGTATCAGCAGTTACATTTTGGCGCAGACCATTGTCAACTCTCTATATGGTCTGTGCATCGGTTTTGGTTTATGGCTGATCGGTGTGACACTGGGAGGTGAACAAGGGTTTCCCAACTTTGCATTGTGGGGATTGTTATGTACGGTCATGCGCTTTGTACCCTACGTTGGTCCTATCTTGGCCGGCGCTTTCCCTGTCGCCTTATCGCTCATCGTTTTTCCTGGATTTAGTGTCTTCTTGGCGACCGCCTCGTTGTTTACGGCCATCGAACTCCTGAGCAACAATGTACTTGAACCTTGGTTGTATGGCTCTCGGACCGGTATGTCGCCCATGGCAGTGATTGTGGCGGCTGTGTTTTGGACTTGGATGTGGGGACCGGTGGGTCTGCTACTGGCTGTGCCGCTGACAGCCTCTTTGATTGTGATGGGCAAATATGTACCGCAGTTGGCTCCCTTGACCGTTCTTCTCGGTGACAAATCCCCGTTACCACCGCATGTCAGCTTTTACCAGCGTATCTTGGCCGAGGATATGAGTCGGGGTGAGAAAATTGTGCAAGCGGGCATTGCGGAAAGCGATTTGGAAACCTGGTCCGATGAGGTGCTACTGCCCACCATCCGGCGCATCCGACGCGACCGGGCCAACGAGGAACTGAGCGCGCCACGTGAACATCACTTGATGCAGCTCATCACGGGCATGATTGACGATCAAATGGTTAAATCGACTGAACAAGCCAACGACTCGGCGAAAGCACAAGCTAAGTCTGCGTCTAAAAATCAATCAGCAGTCGAGACGAGCGAGCGGATCGACGAAGTCGCATCACCAGCGTTGGCCAGCCATCGAACGGTCGCTCGGGCCAATTCTGATGTAGTAGCGGTTGTGGACGAAGTCGTGGCATCCACGGTCACCGCGACCAGGCATCACAAGCCTGTCGACTTGGGCTTGGAAATGGGACTAGAGAT
>JADLDX010000902.1 GCA_020846515.1 Pirellulaceae bacterium | reverse complement strand
CCACTGTCCTACCGCCAGCATCAGGGCGACTGTCAGACAGAGTGCCAGACTGAACGACAGCCATCCATGGCGACTCCAGTAGCCTCGCACAACGAAATAGCAGCCCAGCGGCACAAATACAAGAGCGATTGCCACCAACAGGGCACCGCCTGCATTGGATCGCCAGGCGTCCAACCAGCGGCCGCGCACGGCATAACTCCAAGACGTCGTCATGCCGCAAGCCGGACAGCGCATGTCCCATAGCAGCATAGAGGTACAGGGTGGTAATCCCAGTTGCTGGTGTGTACCAAAGCCCAGTGGACTCGGTTCCAGTTGTCGAGCCACGCCCAGCAGCGCCAGGACGCCTGCCACAGCGATGGCCGCGCCCCATCGCGACCTGAAACTGGCGCGCCTGAAATGAGGTGCCGCCGCGACAGAATCAAGTGAGTCGATTTCGACTGTGTGCCGCGCCATGTGGGTTCACCTGGTGTCACTTGAGGCATTACATCACTTGAGGCATCTCACAGCATGAGCCGCCGCGCCTTTTCTTGGGCGGCTTGCTCCTCCAGATAAGCATCCAGTGCCGTCTCCAGGATGGTCAGCCGGTCAATGGCTTGGCACATTCCGCTGGCCAGATCGATATCGACCCAGGTGGCATGCAGTTCTACGCAGCCGGTCGAAATGTGAAACGGCGTGGGCGTGCCATGCAGGCTCGCGCGCATGACGGGCTCGATCTTGCGTCCCAGGATTCCGTCCATGGGGCCCGTCATGCCCACATCGCATTGAAAACCGGTGCCGCCAGGCAATATCTGCTGGTCGGCGGTAGCCACGTGTGTGTGGGTGCCCAAAACGGCCGATACGCGACCGTCTAGAAATCGACCCATCAACTGTTTGTCGCTGGTGGCTTCGGCATGCATATCCACCAAGATGGCCAGTGGCCGGCCTTGAGGCAAGTTGGTCATTTCGGCCAGCACACGATCGGCGGCCGCAAAGGGGCAATCGGCTGGTTTCATAAACACCCGCCCAATCAAGCTGATCAGCCCCAGAGTGGTTTGGCCGATGTCCAGCGTTGTCCACTGCAAGCCCGGAGCCTGGTCGGGCATATTGGCCGGTCTCACAATGTTGTGTTGGCTGGTTAGGACCTCGATGATCTCTTGCTTGCGATAGATGTGATCGCCCAGCGTGATGCCATCGATACCGTGTTGAATCAGGCGTCGATAATCGGTAGTCCGCAGGCCTGAACCATCCGCAGCATTTTCGGCATTGGCCACGATGGCATCGACATGAAAGTTCTGCTTGAGCCAAGGGACCGCTTTACACGTCACGCGCATACCTGGCTTGCCAACGATATCTCCGACCAGCGCCACCCGCAGGCATCCGGGATGGCGAGGCACGGGCGTGGGCAGGCTGGACGAACGATCGAGCTCTGTCACCGGGCGACCTCGATAAAGCGCGACTCGCGAACGACCGTGACCTTGATTTCGCCTGGGTAAGTTAGCTGCTGTTCGAAGGCGCGCGCAATCTCGCGGCAAACTTTAGCTGCCTTGGCATCATCGGTATCTTTGGCGCTGGCGATCACTCGCAGTTCACGTCCAGCTTGAATCGCAAAGGCCTGTTCAACTCCTTCAAAGCCCCTCGCAATCGACTCGAGTTCTTCCATGCGTTTGATGTAGCGTTCTAGCGATTCGCGGCGCGCGCCGGGTCGGGAGGCACTGCAAGCATCGGCGGTGGCCACTAGCAGAGTGTATGGGTATTCGGTGGTCAGTTGATCATGATGGCCCAAGGCGGCATGCACCACAAACTCGTTCTCGCCGTGACGTTTGAGAAGATCGGCGCCGATTTTCGGATGGCCGCCTTCCAGTTCATGGTCCGCCGCCTTACCAATATCGTGCAGCAGGCCGCAGCGCCGGGCAACGTCTGGCTTGAGGCCAATCATTTCTGCCAACATGCCTGACAGGAAAGCTACTTCCACGGAATGTCGCAGCACGTTTTGGCTGTAGCTGGTTCGGAAGTGCAGGCGACCCAACATATAGATAATGCGTTCGTGCAAGCCACGCACATTCACTTCATCGGCAGCCTCTTCACCTTTGCGTCGAATGAACTGTTCCAGCTCTTTCTCAGTCTGCTGAACGATTTCTTCGATGCGCGAAGGATGGATGCGTCCATCGGCAATGAGTTTGCCCAAGGATTGGCGGGCCACTTCGCGTCGCACTGGATCAAAGCCGCTGACGATGACCACGCCCGGAGTGTCGTCGATGATCACATCGATGCCGGTGGCTTTTTCGAAGGCGCGGATGTTGCGTCCTTCGCGACCGATGATGCGGCCCTTCATGTCATCGTTGGGAATGTCTACCGTGCTGGTGGTGCTGTCCGCGGTATGTGCCGCAGCGTAACGCTGCATAGCGGTCAGCAGGATTTCTTGCGCCTTTTGATCGGCCATCTCGGTCAGGCGTCGTTCATGCTTGATGATCTTGTTGCCGATCTCTTGTTCCAGTTCTTGCTCCAACAGGCTTAGCAACCGCGTCGTGGCTTCTTCTTTGCTCAGGCCACTCAAGCGTTGCAGAACGGTGGCCTGTTCCTGCAGGGTCTTCTGCAGTTCCTCGCTGCGACGCGCGGCCTCTTGAGCTTTCTCGGCGACGCGGCGCTGTTGGGCTTCGACCATCTTTTCTTGTTTGCGCAGCGCATCGCCGGACTGTTGCAGGGTCTCTTCCTTGCGATCCAGGCTCAATTCTCGTGCGCGGACCTGTTCGCGGGCTTTGGCCAATTCGGCTTCGTGGTGTTGCTTTTGATGAAGGGCTTTTTCTTTGGCCTCCAATTCGGCGGAGCGCACGACGTTGGCCGCATCGGCTTGAGCCTTCTCAAGCAAATTTTGGGCTTTGGTTTTGGCATCCCGCCCGCGCGCCGAATCGAGCACCTTCATGACGATCGCGCCCAGCACCAGGCACACCGCCGCCACGATCCCGGTCATCAATGAACCGGAGGAAGTCGCCGCTGCCTGGGCCAGCAGTTGGTCGACTTGGGTTAATACGTGAAAGCCTGCCGTGGGCTCGAGCGACGACCAGAAGCCATCCAGGGCGAAGGGAATATTTGAATCAGTTGTTGCCACGATAGACACCTTTCTCGGAGCTACCTTAAGGCAATCAAACCAAGTTTCTCGCTTATTCCTGTTGCGGCGAATCAGACGCCGCAGTAGCAGTTCCAGGTTGGAAGCCGGTGGGCCATCTGGACTCGCTGCATGGTGAACCAACTGGTGTCAGGGCACAGCCCAGCAAATCTAGCGAAAACCTGTTGATTAGATGTCCAGCGCGGTCGACCGGGCCAGCGAACGGGCCAGCGATTGAGCTGGCCGCCTACGCCCAAAGTCGATCGGGATGCAGTCAGACTCGTGGGACTCGCCAGGCAATTCAGGCCGGGACAAGCACCCACGAAGCTATGCAGATCGCTCGCTGGCCAATGCCGAGTGCCTTCCGCGGACCCAGAGCAACTCCATCGCCACGGTTTTACCGAAACGTCGGATGCCCAGCACGCGGCCGAAGCCACTAAGAACGCTAGCAACAGGAAAAGAAACATTCTCAAACGCCAGAAAAGACTGCGAAGACGCAAGTTGGTGGATTTCGCGGGAATTTCGGTTCGATCGCGCCATTAGTTGTTGCGTTCGGGCCATTTTTAGGACGGACCGTCTAAATTCCTCCCGGGACATTCCCCGAGTAAACATCGACGATCCGCCTTTCCACCAAACCGACAATGTACCAGACACTAGCCCACCTGCAACACGTGGCAGTGGGATTATCAACGCCAACACGCCGCAGATTCACACCGTAATTCCCCATGGGTCGCCTCCCCAAACTCTGGGACCCTAAAGGTCGGATTTAATCTAGTGCGATTGCGTCAAGAATGCCGATAGCCATTCAAGTCGAAAGCCTGCGGCCGAAAATGGCCAGGCGGATGGGAACGGCTAACCGTTTGAGGTGGTCAACCATTGAGCGGCTCGGCCAATGAGGTGTTGGTGATGAGTATGACTGCGTTATCCTTGTCCGCACTCCCGGGGGCAGCCAGTCTGGCTGGCCTGGCCGCCCGGAGTAGCGCGCAAGCGGGCAGTCAGTTCCTGAGTATGTTGGCCAGTTTGGCTGGACAGGCTGCCGAGCCTGGACTCGAGGATACAACTGGACTGGCCGGAGCGGCCAGTGCGAACGAGCATACCACCTTGGCTGGCTCTAGCGGCACGGGCGCGGACCTTAACTCTAGCTCAGCCCAATCCAACAGCTTGATGCAACGCACGCACAGTTGGGGTGAGCGTTTTTTGTCCTGGTTACGCCAGCAACCAGGTGGCCAGAAGATGGCTGAGCAAGTGGATATTGAGTTGTCACTGGATGATCTCGATAGGCCGGAAGCAATTTTCTCTGGACCATTCAATGATCAGTTGCAAGCCGCCTTGGATGCGGATCCGACTTGGCTGCAAGAGTTTCGAGAGCTGGCTTTAGATCGCGCCGATGAGCTTGGACAATTCTCTTCTGAACAACGAGCACCGCTGGCCTTAAAAATAAGCCAGCAATCTGATCAAATAGGCGGCTCGGTCGTCACACAGTGGAAGTGATCGATATCCGAGCCCGCTCAAGTCTCCCTTAATGATGGATCTCACGCATGTCGCAAATCAATCGTATCCTGGTAACGGGCGGTGCCGGCTTTCTCGGTTCGCATCTGTGCGAACGCCTGGTCGCTGAAGGACACGATGTTATCTGTTTGGATAACTTCTTTACCAGTCAAAAGACGAATGTGGTGCACCTGTTGGGTAAACCCAACTTTGAATTGATTCGGCACGATGTGACGCTACCGATCTTTTTAGAAGTTGACCAGATCTACCACCTGGCCTGTCCCGCGGCACCGGGTCACTATCAATACAATCCCATCAAGACCATCAAGACCAGCGTCATGGGCTCGATCAACATGTTGGGTATGGCCAAGCGTTGTGGGGCCAAGATTCTGCTGGCCAGCACTTCAGAAATCTACGGCGATCCAGAAGTGCATCCGCAACCCGAAAGCTATCGCGGTAACGTCAATCCAATTGGCCCCCGCGCCTGTTATGACGAAGGCAAGCGCGCCGCGGAAACGTTGTTCATGGATTATTATCGCATGAACAAGGTGAACATTCGTATCGTGCGCATCTTCAACACGTACGGTCCACGTATGCATCCGTATGATGGACGCGTGGTTTCCAACTTTATTCGTCAGGCGATCACGGGCAAAGACATTACCATCTTTGGTGATGGTGACCAAACTCGCGCCTTCTGTTACCGCGACGACCTGGTCGAAGGCATCAAGCGCATGATGAATTGCAGCAATGACTTTATTGGACCAGTCAACATCGGTAATCCCGGCGAGTTTACGATTCGTGAATTAGCCGAATTGGTGATTGAACTGACAGGCGTTTCGAGCAAACTGGTCACTAAGCCGCTGCCGGCGGATGATCCAACGCGCCGTCGTCCTGATATCACACTGGCCAAGGCCAAGCTGGACTGGCAACCCAAAGTGCCACTGCGCGATGGACTGGCCAAGACGATCGAATGGTTCAAATCGATTGATCTGAGCCACTATCGGCCACCTACTCCCAACTATGTGTAAGCTGGTTATTGATGAAACTAAAGCGATTGCGGGAAGACTTCGTTGTCCATGAGGTCAGCGACTTTCCGCTGGATGGTGGTCCTTTCGCCGTCTATCGGTTGGACAAACGCGGTATTGGGACGCCAGAGGCTATCGCCGAAGTATTGAAGTTCTGGAATCTGCCGCGCCGCGCGGTGG
>JADLDX010000901.1 GCA_020846515.1 Pirellulaceae bacterium | reverse complement strand
GCACCATGTCCGATAACGATTATCAAAATCCCTATGCGCCCGTTGAGGCATCTACGGCTGACGTCCATTTAAGCGGTGTTGATACCAAGTTAATCAGGGACTTTCGCGCGCAGATCTTGGCATTGGGTGTGTTGTGGATTGTTTTTGGCTTAGCCGCTATGGCCATCATACCAGCGGCTCTCTATGGTGCGTTCCCAGGCATTGACGGTGATGTCACTCGAATTGCCATTTTGGTAGCGGTGGTGGGTTCCGTGGCCCTCGGCTGGCTGGTCTCAGGTGTGGCTGCCCTATGCAAGTTGAGTTGGGGCGTTTATTTGGGGTTGGTGTTTTCGTATATATCTCTGATTGGTAACCTGTTGCAAGTGAGCGTTTGCGGTGTCGTTATTCTCTTGGTAGTCATCATTCAAGCCCACCGCGTCCTCGGCTTTGCGAAACAGATGAAAAGCCAGGGTATACCTTTAAGCACGAAGTTGTAAGCACGTCGACACAACCAGTCACGTAGGCTCGACGGCCGGCTGGGCAAGGCCTGCCCCGTCACGTAGTGCCGGGGCTACATGTGGACGAATCGCTCCGCGACTCGTCAATTATTCTTACTCTTCTGTAAAGAACTGCCCCAACTAACGAACCCCGTCACGGAGTGCCGGGACTACATGTAGACGAATCGCTCCGCGACTCGTCGGTGATGCTTAGGCATCAACTTGCGTAACAAAAAGAAGTGCCCCGTCACGAAGTGCCGGGGGCTACGGTAGCGTCCGGGCGATGCGGAAGCCCAAGTTGGCCTCGCGTGCTACGGCCGGTCGGGCTTTGATTCTATCGCAGGCAGCATCGCGCAGTGAAGATTGGAAATCGCCGCCACGGCAAATCCGCTTGATTGAATCGACAATCATGGTCGGCTCCGGTGCAGATGAATCATCGAGCACCCATTCGCTAGCGTTACCATGCATATCAAATAGACCCAGAGCATTGGGAGGTAGATGTCCCGTCGGAACCAATTCTTTGGTCGAATCCTTAGACCATCCATAACCAAAAATGTACCTCTCCAGATCGCCTGACGAATACAAAGTCTTGGCGCCAGCTCGACAGCCATATACCCATTCGGCACTGGTCGGCAATCGATAGCCGTTCAACTTCGCCCAATCGGGCTTGATGCGCATGCCTGCCGCAAATTGGCCGTCCGCGTTGGGCTGGTAGCACTCCTCTAAGCCTTCACGACGGCTGAGCCAGTTGCAGAAGGCCGCGCAGTCATACCATGAAACTTCTACCTGGGGCTTAAATCGTATTGGGTCATAGTCATCAATACTTACAGGCTGCGAACGCAATTGGTTATCCTGCAAAAACTGTTCGAAGAGGCGGACTTCGATTTCACGCTGGCTCAAACAATAGTTGTGGCCAATGTCCGGTGCACTGGAAATATGCACCATCGTCATGTCCAGGCTGTTCAGTGACCAAGATCGTTTGCTGTTTGAGGCTCGGACCTCATCTTTAGGAAACCATTCTTCTAAGTGCCAACGCTTGGATCGCGTAGCGCCTTTTAGCATCCAATACACATGAGCTTGCATGCCGGCATCTGCCTCATGGACGATCAGCTTACGTAGCTTCGCGAAGATCTTGTCCAATCTGTGTTTATCAATGGACTGCCATCGCACTGAGCGAAAGAAGGCATGCAGGAGCTGCCGTCTCTCGGAAAGTCTGGCTGAGAACAGTTGATCATCAACTGTCGATGGCGCTTCCAAAACGGGCTCCAATAGATCGCGCTCCACTAGACGATCGGCAATCATGGACAGAGTAACTGGTGAGTCTGCTACCGCAAACGTGGATACTGTCGTCAAATCAGGATACGGTGAATGGCGCCACAACTGCCAGAATTCATCGGTCGATCCCAACCGGTGCAAAGCGTATGCCGCCATAAAGCGTCTACGATGAACTGCAGCCGAGCCGGGATGGTCAGGCTGTTCGGGCAGCGTGTGCAGCACTTCCCGCAAAGCATCCATGGCTTTGGGGTTTCCTTTCAGCCGATCAATGGCTCGATCAGCCATCTCTACTGGACACTCAACCAGGTAGTCCAGGCAATCCTCTTCAGCAATCGCGTTCCAGACTTCGTACACACGAATCAGACTGGCAGTACTTCGATCTTCTTCACGCACAACGCGAGCCTTGAGATGCGCGACCAGACGTGTCTTCTGTTGACGATGAGCATCTGCGTGGGCCGGCAGATTGCTCAAGTCGTCTTGGAGAAGTAATCGGACCACGCAATCCACCAGTTCGGGATCGTTCCACATCGGGTCAGTTGTGAGATATTGCGCTAGAAAACTGGACGCATTTAGACGCCTGCATAGCGTCTGTGTTTCATCGCGTAGTTCATTCAACAACATGTCCCTGATGCGTTGCCCGTGCGGTGCGAGTTCTTGAGCTATGACCGCTGCCAACTCGACCGGTGCATCACACATCGCCTGGGCAACAGCTTCAAGCAACCCAGGTCGTTGGCCTAACAATGCCAACTGAGCTCGTAAGCGAATAGAGTTGTTGTTGGAAAGGCTGGCAGCATTCAGCCGATCAAGCACCAAGGTACTCGGATTTCGAAGACCAATCAGCCTGGAGCTAATTTCATGTGGCGGAGCCGATAAATAAGCGTCCAGTTCGGACTTTTCGCTTTGTTGGTGTTTATTGTTTTGCCAGTAATGGGCTCCCAAGCCTGCGATGGCGGCCAACGCACCCAGGATCAACCAAGGACGCCAACTTGCCAATGGACCAGATCGCTTACGCTGCTCAACCTGCACAGCTGGGCTGGCTGAAATTATCTGTGTTGTCTTGGTTGCTTGGGTCAGAGGGGCGGGGAGAGTGGTTGGTGGGTTAGTCCAGCCTTGTAGGACACTGTATTGTCGTAGACTTTGTGCCATTTCTGCCGCGTGTTGGAATCGATCCTCTGTCTTTTCCGCCGTGGCACGCTCGCAGATTGAAACGAGTTCCGCGGGAACGATCGCCCGCAGCTTCGATAGTGCGTTGGCCAGGTCCCTTGGGTGGTGGATGTCATATACGTCTAGCAAGAGCTCGACGAGCACGCAGCCCAAGGAATAAATGTCGGTGCGAGAATCGATTGACGGTCGTGCCTCACGCTGCTCAGGACTCATATACGCCGGCGTTCCGGCGTGAAGGTTCATCGACCGCTTATCAGTGCCACGTTGCGCCAGGCCAAAATCTGTCAGGCACGCGTTACGGTTGCCATCAATGAGAATATTGTGTGGTTTGACATCTCGATGAACGACGCTTTTATCATGGGCATAGGCCAACGCATCTGCGATTTGAATCGTCCAACCGACGGCTTCGGCCGGACAGCTGCACTTCAAGCTAAGGCGGGCAAGATTCTGACCATGAATGAGCTTGGCAACCAGGTAGACGGGAAATTGTTCCGTACTGCCGACGTCATAGATAGGAACGATATTCGGGTGATCCAGACTTGCAACCGTCTTGGCTTCTGATTGAATCAGCACAATCAATTCTTCAGTAGCGGCCACCTTGGCGTGAGGAACCTTAATGGCGACCTGCCGATCGAGTTGCTCATCCATGGCCAGGTAAACACGCCCAAAGCCGCCTGAACCAAGTAGGCTCTCGATTCGGTAACGACCAATCTTGGCTGGAAGTTCAACTGATTCCACGCGAGTTCCGGACCGTGGATTCTCGGATGATTGATCGCCGGATGATTGCGAGCCAGAGAGCTGAGACCATAGTCTATAGGCTGGCAAATCGGTCACGGTACTCATGGCTAAGGGCCGCTTATCGCTCTGGACGAATTGAGCCGTGTCGCACGCCCTCGACTCGTCGGCGCAGACGATTTCCCCGAGTGCTGAGCAGCAGCGGTCGCAGCGATCAAGATGCTTTTCGATATCCTTGACGCTGGGAGCGTTTAACTGGTGCCTCGAATAGGCTATTAGTTTCTCGGTCTCGATACAGGCATCCAAAGCGGCACTTGTACCCAAATTTAGGGATGTGAATTCTCGATCCTCATGGCATGTTTGCATGGCATGTTGGCACTTCGTTGGGATAGTATTGTAGCCGCTCAATGCCGCGGCACCGATAGGATACCGCCAGGCTGATGCGTGCTATATGGTTTGGCTGACGCTAGCGTATGCGGGGCTTGGGGGACCTTGAGGTAGTGGGTGGCAGTGCGGTTGGGATCCGGGGAGTTGTTCGGTTCGCTAGGGGGAAGCTCACCAAAGTGGCAGCACCGGTGTTGGACACCCTCGCGGTTGGGGTAGTTTAGTTGATGCATCAAGTAGTTCTCGGGTTAGGTCTTTCCACGTATTCAGCCTCGCCTATTCTCAGCGACATTCGTGACCATCGCATTAGCGTCCCGAAAATTCGTGAAACGGTGTTTTCCGGCACAACATTGCGGTTAACCTATCTGCACCTTAGGATGGCCACCAGCAATCGTGTAAAGTTGCGAGCCGTGGCGCGAGGGGGCTGGAAGTTTTAGCGAATGGGAGTTGGCGATGAGTTGCATGTGTCCGAAACAATTGTCTGCTTTGTCGGCACAGATGCGCAACATGCCATTGGCCGCTTTGGCCCAGGTCTTGAATCATGCGGCGAGTCCTCTGAATGCTGTGGCCAAACTGGCCCCACAGGTCTGTGCGCGGATCAGCGCAGCGGCCCATGCCTCCGCTAGCGCAGCAGCGACGGCCTCAGCTAGTGCCTCGATGAATGCCTCGTTGTCGGCAAGTGCGATGGCGCGATTGGAAGCTTTGGCTGGGCTACACCGCGACTTAATACTTGGAGGCCTGTCGCCGACGGCGACGGCGCGTCTAAGTGCCATGATTGCCTCCAGCAATCAACAGTTGCCCGGCGTATTGAACGCCTTGAACGCGGCTTTGCAGCCGATGGCAGCTGCCATTGAAAAATTGCAAGTGGCAATGTCGGCCTTGATGAATATCAAAGCCATGACTGGTGTAGACTTGGCCCTTCCCGGTGCGGCCTTTCAGCTGCCATCAGTGACGGCTGCCGCCTCGGCCCAGGCCAACGCGGTGGCGACAGCGGCCGCCAATGCAACAGCAACCGCATCCGCCAGTCTTCGGGCGAGTGCCAATGCTGCGCTTAGTGCCAATACGATGTTGGCCATGCGTGTTCAAGCTGCGGCGATGGCTTTGGGATTCCCCTTGCCGCTGGGATCCGCATCGCTCAATGCTTCGCTACGTCTGGCTGCTGGATTGCCTCCGGTCGCACTGCCAGCCGCCACGTTGGCTCAAGTTGCGGCCAAGGTTAGCGGGTTGGCCCAGACGGCCGCGGCGTTAGGATTAAATCTGCTCAGTCCAGGGGCACCGGCGGCGTTGCAACAAAAGTTGATGATGGCTCAAGCAAACCTGACCGCCATGATCAGCGGCACAGCGACGGCCAACGCCCGTGTGCAAGCTTCAGCCTCTGCAGCCCTTAACCTGGCGGCCCAAGCGGCAGCGTCGATGAATGCTAGCGCCGTCTTATCAGCGGCCGGTCAACTGAACCTCGGTGTGATTCCAAACTTGTCGCCCATGGCAACCACTTTGTCGCTGGCTGCTGACTTGAAGGCACTTTCGACGGGAGCGTCCATGTTCGCCAATTCGCCCTGCGCAACCTGCGGGCTGAAGTTCTAAGGCGCCAGTCTGTCATTGAACCTGCAACCACGCTCAATTTTCGTGGGACAACCCTACGGAGCATGCTCGGGCTTGGTCGGTACCAGCTTGTCCTTGGACCACTTCTGCCTTTTCACTTTGAATTTTATGTGCCTTAATCCTGAATCGGACGTGTAGACATGCCTGGAATCGTGAAGATCGTGTGTAGGTTAGACACGGATTCCGTGAAATGCCAAGTGTGGCTCGCGATTGTCTAAAACCAATCCACACAGATTCTTCGCGCAGATTGCTTATGAATCTACGCATTCGCTCGTACAATTTTACGCATCGAGTTCGGTCGTCAGACACAGCCACAAATTGAATCTGACTTGCGACCAGAGCAGCAAGTGCCATCGGCCATCAGCCGCCATTCTGATGCCGGTGGCACTTCTCTTTCGTTTCAGCGGCGATGCGTTTGCGATGGAAGAGAGCTTACCGAAGCCATTTCCCACTTCTCTTCACAGTTTATTTATCAATGATGCGATTAACTTTTCACAATCGTTTGTAAGGATGACAGTGTCTTTGATAACAACTCAACTTATTTAGCCAAGGTCATTATTATGATCGATACGGTCCAGGACTCTAGGCTGTCTGTACTGGCAATAGACGTCGATATAGATGATGCCGTCTACGCACCGAGCTTAAGTGGTTTGACTGAGCGGCTCGAAGCAGTTCAACTTGGCGTGGCAAGTCGCCAATGTGTAGAATGCGCTGTGCGGCTGATGGAAAACATTGAAGGCGACTTGGTATTCATTCGCGTCAGTCATCCGCAGAGTGGCCAGTTTGCTGGCTGGGTTGTACAGCTGAGCTGTTCAGACGATTTCAATTCCTTTGCTTTGGCCCGTATCGACGAACTGACACCTGCACGCTTGGAAGTGATCCGCTCAATACAACTCACTTCTTACGCCGAGGCTTTCGATTCACGTTGTGTCTTGTCTTATGCGGATATCCTAGAATGGATTTCCTGTGAGATGGCTGGTAGCTCCACTTGCGATCGCTTTCGCTGGATCGACTTCTCGATGGCTCTCAAAGAACTCTTTTAGAGTTCGTTCTTCACGGCGATGTATAGATCGTCGGGGACACAGGCAATGGTCCATTGCTAGCTTAAGGGCACAGTATGTGTGTCCGGATAAAGTCGCCGATGTAAGCTAGCAAACTCCTGGCTATCCATTGAGCGGAAAGTCTGGAGGCATAGGGCCCCCGGGCGCGCATGTATCCACTGGGCGCGCGTGGGGATGGGCGCGCGTGGGGACACACACAATTATCTGTTGCTAGCATAATGATCAATGGTCTGTGTCCCCATGTCTTTTTGACGTTGCTCGCATTGAGTGAGTGTCGATCTGGTTGGTCATCAGTAACGCGTGCGGATGCCATCGCAAAAAAATTCTTCGAGCATGTTTTCCTAGGCTTCCACCACAGTTTCGCCTCGTCGCTTAGCGATTTCCCCCTTGACGACCCTTTACCATGGATTCGGACAAAGCACTGGCGGTCAGGCGTGTGAGCGGCCAGTGCCGAAGCGGTGCGTGATGGTAACCGTGGTAGAGCGTTGAGTGATGGTTGAG
>JADLDX010000900.1 GCA_020846515.1 Pirellulaceae bacterium | reverse complement strand
GGCTATTGGAAAAAGCTTGTGACCCTCATCCACACTCTCCGGTTCGTCACCGCCGTGGACATGGGAATGATCCTCTTCGGCAATCTCGAAGATGTTGGGAAAGGCATCCGACGGACAAATAAAACTCGGGATTGAAACCGAGCGAACACCTGCGTGAACGGTGTGATTAATCGGGAGGCGCGAGTCAATTTGCGAGTAAACAGTACTGCCTTCCATAAACGGCAACAGAGCGGCCGACCATCCCCAGCCCGGTTCCCCGGCCGGATTGGTGGCTATCCAGCCGGCAGGTAATCGACCATAAGCCGATTCGTAATTGTGGACCGCCAAACCAAGTTGCTTGAAGTTATTGGAGCATTGCATGCGTCGAGCCGCTTCGCGAGCCGCTTGCACTGCGGGTAACAATAACCCTACCAGAATCCCAATGATGGCGATGACAACCAACAACTCAACTAACGTGAACGCCAATTGCGCACGCGCATGAACAGACGAGCGAGACATAGAAAACCCAATCCTGTGACCAAAAGGATATTTGCTGAAAACAAAAGCGATCGATGGGAGGCTTCCACATCGGAGCCGGTAAACCCAAAAACTGGGAAACCGGTATAGAGGCGATGTGAAGGCGCGCAGGCTTCAGCCCAACGCACTGACATCCACCAACTTTCAGCAAACAGGTGGACCGCGCGAAGAGTACGCGGGCCATAGGTCACACACGCAGCGCTCGTCCGGCAAACAGCAGCGTGGCAATACAAGAGGATCGCTTGCCAGACTATGGCTGAGCGAAACAGGAATCGTCAATTGCGATAGAAAATAACAGGCCGCGCACTCGTCATGCGCGCCACTATACGTGAGTAGTTCGCTGGACTTGGGTAGTTCGCTGGACCTGGAAAGACAGCTTGAATTGGCCCCTACGGCCTGTTCGCGAACAGCAGTCTGCGGATGTGTAGCCCGTGGATGGTCATGACCACAGCTCGCCAATGAGTGGGTCGATTGATGGCCCAGGGAGTGGCCTTTGGAGCAGCCGCTCGAGGAGTCCCCAGGGAGGTGGCCAGCGCAGCGCAGGTGCTCGCCATGACAGATAGCCTGGTGTAGCCAAAGCGGTAGCGGTCCACCGCCAGCGATTGCCAGCAGGCACATCCACCATACTTTTTTAAGCCAAACCATGCTCAGGTGAAACCCTTCGCAGACATTTCATACGCTTCTGTAGTTTCTCCCGACCGAGAAACACGCAGCGCATGTCCCTAATAATGGACGACACGGCGTCTTACGTCAAGCGAATCGGCTGATAAGATAGGGCAGCTTACGGTTCATTTACAGGCCAATCACCGCCGAAGGTCTCTGCCTTGCCAGTGCCGCTAGCTCAAATTATGTCAACTTCCCCTGGCGTATTGATTGCCTACTGCGCAGCTGGGGTCATGGCCTCCGTCTTAGGTGGCATGATCCCGCAATGGCTACGACTGACCCACACCCGCATGCAGGTGCTGATCAGCCTGGTGGGCGGCGTCATGTTGGGAATTGCTGTTTTCCACATGATTCCCCATGCAGCGGCACAGTTGGGACCCAACGCCAGCGATCAGCTGGCCTGGGGAATGATGCTGGGATTGCTGTCCACCTTTTTTCTATTGCGATTCTTCCACTTTCACCAGCACGGACCGGCAGACTTCGGCACCGGGGAGACCTCTGCCGATACCCACGTCTGCTCCAACGATTTGCAAGCCACGCATGATACCCATAGCCATGCACACCAGCATGAATCGCCACGCTGGCTAGGTGTTTTACTGGGCCTGGGACTGCACACGCTGCTGGACGGCATGGCGCTGGCCGCCAGCGTGAAAGCCGAAAGCCTGCACGAGCATGGCCACGGTTTCTGGCTGGTCGGCTTCGGCACTTTCCTGGCAGTCTTCCTGCACAAGCCACTGGACGCGATCTCGATCACGTCCCTCATGGTCTCGGCTAGCCCCAACCGAAGATTGTTAGTGAATGTGGGCTTTGCTCTCATGTGCCCGGTGGGCGCTTTTTTGTTCTGGAGCGGTGCAGACATCAGCGGCAATATCGGGGCAGTTGCTGGCTGGGCACTTGCCTTTTCCGCCGGCGTCTTTTTGTGTATCTCGCTCAGCGATCTTTTGCCTGAAATGGAATTCCATTCCCATAATCGCATTCGATTGACGATGGCCTTGCTGATCGGCATAGGCATCGCCTGGGCCATTGGATTGGTAGAAGGCTCGGGGGCTCATACCCACCAAGCACCCACACAATCCGGTGAACATGCGGGTCATGATCACGCGGGTCATGGGCATTAGAGGCGACCGCTGTGGGGGCGTACCAAGTGACGCATTGGCCGTAGCCACCGTCGCCAGACGGTGGACGCGGACGTAGGCAAAATCCACCGCTTGGCAGCGGTGGCTACCTGTCCAATTCGTTGGCTAGAAAACTACTTGGCTTTGGGCTTTTCTAGAAACACGCGTCCGCCCATGGCCTTCAGTTCCGCGACCTGTTCGCCCTTGGCTTTGTCGCTGAGAGGGTTGTCATAGAGATAAAGGTTCCAAAACGGGGCAAACTTCTTGGATTGGTCGGCCTTGGCCATTTCGACCAGCACCGCTAGATCGGTGATCTTGTTTTCAGCCAGCATGACATATTTCAGTTCTGTCAACGGCTTAAGAAAGTCGAGTTTTTCGACGTTGCAGCCACGCACGTCCAATCGATCAAGCCACTTCAGCTCGCCCACTGGTGTCAAATCTTCGACTGGATTGCCATCCAGGTACAGCGACCAGACCTTCTTGAGACCTTTGACCACTTCGATCTTGGCGATTTTATTGTTCGACAGGTACAGCGAACGCATGTTGGTCATCTTGGTCAGCGGCGTCAAATCGCTGACAGCGTTACCCGAAAGTTCGAGATACTGCAATCGCTCCAGTTCGGCCAGCGGTGCAATGGATTCGATCTTGTTCTTGGTCAGCGTGAGCGACTGAACCAACTTCAGACCGGCCATCGGCGTCAGATCTGTGATTTCATTGTTTTCCAGGTCGATCTCTTGAACAGCCACACAATGCTCCAAACCCGCCAGGCTCTTGATGCCTTTCCCCTTGCCCATGACCTGCGAGATGTTTTTGACATCGTCCTTGGTCAGCGGTTCGGTGTTGTAACGCTTGGCAAAAACCTCTTTCCGCACAGCCGCTTCCAAGCCTTTGTCGGGAAACAAATCTTCGGCTTGCAGAAGCGAGTTGTGCGCGGCGCTGATCACAGTCAAAGCCATCAGTGCCAAAGCAGGACGTACGATTAGTGACGATAGTTGAGTAAGCATGGTCGCAATAAACTCACTGGGGTGGGACACTGGGGTAGGTAGGACGGGTCAATGACGACGGCTCAGTAGACGTCGCAGGCCCTACAGTATCTACGTAACGTATGGTAATTGCAAACTGGCCATCCAGCCAGTTTGCCTCCGTCAGGGATTTCCCTGCGGCAACCAACAACCCGAAGACTAGTCCAGAACCTCGCCGCCGGGGGGTATTTATTAATCCGTCGGTAGAAAGACCCACAATGACGGTCGACCGCAATTGCAATGGACGGCGCGACCGAGCAATCCCAGGCCCGCCAGGCTGAGAAAGATCGACGTGCGGGCAGCATCCCAGTAGCCGATAACGTGGTGCGAACGCGGACCTTCCAGCCGATTTTCGACACTGGGCACAGGATGAAATATCGTTTCAACCAAGGTCGGCCGCGTAGGTTCACCATCCTGCAAACGGTCCAAACGCTCCGTGACACTTCTGGCGAGCGGCGCTGAGTAACCCTCGGCCTGTACTCGCTCGTCGATTTCGATCACGCCCCGGCGACTGAGCGTGGGCAGAGTCAGTAAGCCCAGGAAAGACCAGAGACTGAACCAGAGACTAAACTGTATCGTTCCCCAGGCTGTGCCAAGCTGAGTCTTTTCGACAAGCAGGGCTGCGATGAACAATCCCAGCCCAGTGAAGCACAGTGCGACCAGGCGTCCACGCAGCCAACTACCTGACTTCTTCGCCAAGGTTCGCCGACAGACCACCAGTTCAATTCCCCCGGGGCCAAGCACTTCGCGCCATTTCATCGGCAGCAACTGATAACGTGGATGCAGCACTCCCACAATGCCCCCGGTAAAACCTTCGTCAGCACTTTTGACATTGACGACGGCCAGTTGATCAGCTTGCCCAGTGGCCGCACGTTGTTCACTTACAAGTGCCATGGGTGACATCATCGCTGCCAAGTGCACGCGCAGTTGCAGCAGACAGAAACTGATGACCAAGCCAGTGGCCACCGTGCCCGCAATACCCAAATACTTGCCCGCCAACATGATAAGAATGGCGCAACACAGCAAAAGAGCACCGTGAGTTACGACGCCGCGCATCAGCGTGGCCCCAAACGCTCCCAAGCCTGGGTGGGCTCGACCAAATCGCTTAGGTAGCCAGTACCCGCCCAAAAAATCAAAGGGAAGTTGGATCAAAGTATAGATGATGATGAACATCAACAGGCCAGTGACCTGGGATCCAAAGCTCGCATCGCTGGCCGTTAGAACTGGGGATGGTCGGACCAGCATCAAAGCTAAGCTCGCCAGTGTCACCAGGGTGCCCACGGCAGAAATGCCCAACCAAAGTCGGGCTCGTCCGTAACCCGGTATGGCTTGGGCAGGGATGGTCGTACTCGCATCACCAACAGCATCAAATCGGCGCGCAACCGATTGGATCTTTTTCGAGTGGGTGGTCTCGGCCGCTTTCCGTATACCCTTCAACATGCCCCCGAAGACAATGTTATGAAAGGGAACAACTGCATACCAATACAAGATTCCGATCAACCCCTTGGGTCGATATCGCGCGGTCATGGTTAACCGGGTGCGATCACCGTCACCGGCTGAATCGAGATCAAAGTTCAACATCGCGACGCCAGGAAGTTTCATCTCTGCCAGCAATGACAACGATCGATCGCGATCGATGCCCACTACGCGCCAGAAGTCGAGTGCCTCGCCGAACTCCACACGCTCACTATCGCGTCTGCCTCGACGCAATCCAGGACCACCCACTAACGTATCCATCCAACCGCGAAGTCGCCACAAGATATCACCGGCATACCAACCATTGCCGCCCCCAATACGACAGACTGCCGCGAAGACGGAGGCCGAATCTGCGTTGATCATGACCGATCGCTGGTCGGTGAACACCTTGCCGCCTGCCCAGTGTGGATCGCCGATGATTGGCCCTGCCACCGACCAGCGTGTTTCGACTGTGTTGGCTTCAATCTTCTCGAGCGCTCGGCGTATCGCCTCGCGGACTCCGAGCGCTTCATGCGGCATCAGACGTTGAGTTTTGTCATCGGTGACGACCACGCGATTGCGCAGACCTTCCGCCAGTGGTCTGGCGATCTTGTAAGAGACCGGCGTCACCAAACTGATCCACAGCGAACTCAACCTCGGTGTAAGGATCGGTACGGGCACGATCAACCGTTTGGGAATATGCAGTTCCTCAGCCATGATGCGCATCAGTTCGCGATATGGCAAAATGTCGGCACCACCGATCTCCAGCGTCTGACCAACGGTCGCCGGAACTTCCAGACAACGCACCAGCCAGTGCAAGACATCGCCAATGGCAACCGGTTGCGACTCGGTCGACACCCACGACGGAGTCACCATTACGGGCAAGCGTTCCACCAGGTAACGCAGGATTTCAAAGGACGCCGAACCGGATCCGATGATCATAGCCGCGCGAAAGGTC
>JADLDX010000899.1 GCA_020846515.1 Pirellulaceae bacterium | reverse complement strand
GGATCATTGTCGGTCGCACCACGCAAGCCAAGTATCGCGAGCAAACCGGCCAGAGCGTAGCGGCCATTGCCAAACATCACTCCGAAGATCCTTGGGATACTTTTTTTGCGCTGGCCAAAGGCGGTGCCTTCGTCTTGCCTCAGAGCATGAGCGAAGCCAACAAGATCCTGGCGATCCAGCAAGAATTCATGTCGTACTGCACCGACGTTGGACCCGCCAGTAGCGACGGCATCGCCGGTCACCCGCGCGCGTTCGGATCTTTTCCACGGCTGTTTGCGCGTTACGTCCGCGATTTAGGTGCGATCTCGCTGGAACGTGCTGTGGCCAGTGCCAGCGCAGTGGCCGCCAATGAAGTGATGGCCTTTGATCGCGGGCGGATTGCAGTCGGACTGGCGGCCGATTTGGTTCTGTTTGACCACGATCGTCTGACCGACCAGGCAACGTTTGCAAAACCTGACGCTGAATCGGTGGGCGTGCGGCATGTCTTGGTGGCTGGTGTGCCCGTCTTGAAAAATGGTCAGATGACCGACGCGCGCCCAGGTCGCGTGCTGCGCGGGCCAGGCTATCAGAAAGACAAAGCGGCTTGGAACGTATCGACCGGCAAGCCGCTAGAGAATCGACCACAGTTCGATCAAATGGTCCGCGAGTTTATGCAAGAACATGCTATTCCTGGACTGGCAATCGCCGTCAAGACAACGCGCGAGCCATCGCCCAAGTCAAAATCTGATCTAGCCGAGACAGTTACCATCAGTCGCGGTTACGGATACGCTGACTTGGCCACGCGCGAGCCCGTTACTAGTCAGCATCTGTTTCGCATCGCCAGTCTCTCCAAGCCCATCACGGCTGTGGCCATCTTGAAGTTAATCGAGCAAGGCAAGTTTCAGTTGCAAGATCGCATCTTTGACTTGCTGAATCTCGACGAAGCTGCCAAAGCCGCTGGCGATAAATTTGACAAGCGCTGGCGCGATATTACCGTGCAGCACTTGCTCCAGCATCGTGGTGGCTGGGATCGTGATAAATCGTTTGATGCCATGTTTCAATCGGTGCGTTTTGCTGGCGAGCAAAACGTAGACGCTCCAGCAGGGCCACGGTCCATCGTTCAATCGATGCTCAGTCAACAGCTCGATTTCGATCCTGGCCAGCGCTACGCTTATTCCAATTTTGGCTACTGCTTATTGGGACGCTTAATAGAACTCAAGTCCGGTAAAGACTATGAGACGCTGGTTAAGCAAGAGGTTCTCAAGCCGCTGGGCATCGAATCGATGCGCTTAGGCAAAACGCGTTTGTCCGAGCGTGCCGCGGGCGAAGTGCGTTATTACCATCCGGGGCAAGGCAAGTCGGTCTTTCAGAACGATCTACGCGAAGCGGTACCACTGCCGTATGGTGCGTGGTATATCGAAGCCATGGATGCCCACGGCGGTTGGATTGCCTCGGCCGACGATCTGCTGCGATTTGTCTCTGCGTTTGACGACCCAGCTAACTGCAAAGTGCTGTCGCAGAAATCGATTGAGTTAATGTTCGAACGACCAGAAGGCCTGGCCGGTTACGAAGAAGGCGGTGCACCCAAGGAGGTTCATTATTCACTGGGCTGGATGAATCGCAGCCAAGGTGAGGGGCGGACCAATCGCTGGCACACAGGCTCGCTGGACGGTACTGCCACCATCATGATCCGTCGTCATGACGGTAAGAGCATGGTGGCCTTGATCAATACCCGTTCCAGCCCCTCAGCGGCTCATTTGGGCCGCGAAATCGATAAACTGCTTCACCGATTGGTTGACATGTAAAGTATCAGGCCGAAGCTTCGAGCGCCCGTTAAAACTTGATGCTCACCCGTACATCGTGTGTCAGATGCCAGTAACGACCCTCATGGCTGTTATGGATGAGCACATTCACATAGGTGCTCGCCCCGTCTTTTTGGGTTGAGAGAACTTTGCCTTCGAAGATCTCGCCTTGGTAGATGGCTTGCACCGGCTGATCCACAGCCACGTTCAGGGAACTGGGTACGACGCAGCTTGCGTAAACATTCTCCAGAAATCGACACTCAAACAGAGGAGCGCCTTTTTCAACACGATCCCCTGTGCGTACAAAGACCTCCTTAACAGCTCCCGCAAAATCCGAGTAGGCTCGCCCAAACTCTGGACGAACGTTTTGCGACGGTTTAATGCTGGCGGCCAGTTCATCCCACAGAAAGACTTGACCTTCACGCAAGCTGACTTGCGTCACTTCACCTGCGGCGCGAGCGTAGATGATCTTCTTCTTGAGTTGAGTGGGAGAAGAAACATACGTTTCGGCCATGATGGGTTGGGTAACTAGCAGCACAGCCAACAGACTGATGAGTGGTCGCATGAACAGTGAACTCCGGGGGGAATCAAGTTGATGTGTGTGGCAGATGGACGGCACCGGAATTAATCCGGCGGCACGGACACCTTTGGTCACAGTCACACTTAAACCCTATCTTAAATTTTCCCGAAAATAGAATTTTCTTTTGGCAGGATATGACGGTTGCGCCACTCCTAACCTTCGCGAACTAACGCTCCTGCTGCGTAGCAGCGGGAGGGTCGCCTGGCGTCAGCTCAGGCGGGGAGGGGGCCTCCCGTGCTAACCCAAGCATGAAGTATTCCGCTGCGAACTCGTCTGTGCGGCGCACGCAGCAAACTAACCCTCTTGCTGCGTAGCAGCGGGAGGGTCGACCCGCGGCAGCGTGGGCGGGGAGGGCCGGCCACGACTAACCAAAGCATGAAT
>JADLDX010000898.1 GCA_020846515.1 Pirellulaceae bacterium | reverse complement strand
GGGCGCGCTTCCTGAAGCGATCAAGTTTGCCCGGCTGCGATCACCTAGGATTCCTTGCACAGCCGACATGCTCAGTTGGCACATCGACAAAGTGGCTGATCCGACTTTCTTCCGCTTGGATTCGCTGGACAATCTTTCCATGCCCGATCGCGATCGAGTGCCGGAATACACGATTGTCCGTTACGTCAATCGTCAACTGGATCTTGAACGATTGCAGACGCAGTTCACTGTCCGTGAAGAGGCTGTACCGCCAGTTATTGCAAGCGATAGGGCAGAGACGATGGCTGGTCAGGTTAAAGCACGCCAGTTGGTTCAAGCCTGGACGGATTCGATGGTAACGGATTCCAGTTGGGAGAAGATCGAGTGTGTCCTCCACCATTTGCGCAGCGAGTTTACCTTTGACCGCACGCGCGATTTTTCGCAGGCCGACGAGCCCTTGGCGCAGTTTCTGGAAACACGAACCGGGAATGACTTGATGTTTGCCACGGCGGCGGCGGTCATGCTCGAGCAACTCGGCTTCGAGACACGTTTAGCTACAGGCTTTGTGGCTTATCGTCAAAACAGATTGGGATGGACTGATGAAATTGGTGTTTATCCACGCGATATGCATGCCTGGTTGGAAGTAAATGTCGGGCCAGGTGTATGGGCTCCTCTTGAACCGACACCCGGTTATCCTCAACCACAATACCACGTTACGTGGCGATACTGGGTCCGGCATCATGCGCTGGCCATATTGGGCTGGACGATTGGCCTGCTGGCCATGATCAGTCTCTTGTACTGGCAACGGGCGTTGGCTTTTGATTGTCTGTGTGGATCGTTGGGATGGCTGCTGTGGATTGGTAACGATCGTCAACGTTGCCGATGGTTGTTGCACGTCTTGGATCTGCGTTGTCGATTGACCGGTCATAGCCGACCAAACCATGTTGTGCCGAAACAATGGTACACACGGCTGGGGAACTCCCAGCCCGTGGGTCTTCAAGCCAATGCATCAAGCAACCATTGGTCAGCTTCGCTGGATGTTTTCTTTCGTGAGGCGGATCAATTGTGGTTCGGTAACGCACGTACGCTCAGCACGGCAGGTCGAGAGGCGTGTCGGGTCTTGTGGTATCGATCTACCTGTCACAGCCTGCGAACCATTTTCCAATCAAACTCACGGTTCGTAGCTTAACGTCCCGTTTCAAGGGACCCGTGTGTGGTCCAGAAATTAAGGAAATGTATGTCGATTGATACGCCACCCGATTTCGCGACCACCCATCAGCAACTGGAAAGGTTGCGTGGTCGCTTGAATCAAGTGCTGATCGGCAAGAGCCAAAAAATTGAAATGGTGCTGGCTTGTTTGTTAGCTCAAGGGCATCTCTTGCTGGATGATTTGCCAGGTACGGGCAAGACAACCTTGGCCAAAGCCGTCGCGCAACTTTTTGGAGCAAAGTTCTCACGAGTGCAATGCACGCCTGATCTCCTGCCAACGGATGTCACTGGTTTTAATTTGTTTAATCAGAAGACACGTGAGTTTGAGTTTCGCCCTGGACCAGTCTTTGCGGACATCCTGCTGGCCGATGAACTGAATCGGACGACGCCGCGCACGCAGAGTGCTTTGTTTGAAGCCATGGCCGAGCGCCAGGTAACGCTTGACGGATTATCGCGACCGTTATCCAGCACATTCTTTGTCATGGCGACTCAGAACCCAATCGATAGTCATGGCGCTTACCCCTTGCCCGAAGCGCAACTGGATCGCTTCGCCATGCGGCTGGAAATTGGCTACCCCGACACAGCGGCTCAACTGGCCATACTGGCCCAAGCTCGTCAGACTCATCGCGAGTCGACCGCCGTCGAACCGATACTCTCACTGGACCAACTGGCGCAACTTCAAGAAGAAGCGGCCGGCGTGCATGTTGACTTGCGTGTACAAGAGTACCTGGTGGCGTTATGCGAACGCACTCGGCACGATCCGATGGTGGCTTTAGGAGTCAGCCCACGTGGCATGCTGCTCTGGCAACGTGTCGCCCAGAGCTGGGCCATGTTGCATGGTCGCGATTTTGTGACACCAGAGGATATTCAAACCGTTGCGCCGCCCGTGTTGGGCGTCCGTCTGGTGTGTCGAGGGCCCAACCAAGCTCAAACCATCGAAACAATTTTGTCTTCCGTGGAGGTTCCGACGTACCGATGAATGCGTTACACCCACTGCAAAACAGATTGCGGATCTTGTTGGTTCGACCTCTGATTGCATTTCAGCTTGGCATATTGCTGTGCCTGGGAGTCTCCGGTGGCTGCATGCAAGTCCGTTCGTCCACACATGAACTGGAACACGAGACGCCTGCGCATTGGCCAACCAGCCTGGCAGATGCGGCTGAAAAACTGGAGCAACGCATCAACTCCATAAGTACCAATGACCCAGCGCTCAATCCTGCACGTACTGAACTGAAGGACATTATCACCTGGTTACCGGAAGTGGCTGCTGATACCTATTTGAAAGAAGACCAGTGGATGAAGATCCACGCAGCGTGTCAACGTACGCTGGCTACGGATAAACCAGGCAATGAATCATCAGTTCGCCAAGAGGTAGTCGATTTGTGTGCGTTATTGCGTTCGCTGCAGGCCAGTAGCACG
Source organism: Pirellulaceae bacterium (assembly GCA_020846515.1). Lineage (GTDB taxonomy): Bacteria > Planctomycetota > Planctomycetia > Pirellulales > Pirellulaceae > Aureliella. The sequence continues at coordinate 3,442 of JADLDX010000898.1, read as the reverse complement.
ACCAGTCCTTGGAATGTACCGACCGAAGAGCATGAGTAACTTTTCAACCACTGGTAAACTAATGCGAGAAAGGCCTGGACGATGGATGTAGCCTTGATGGGAGGCGCGGTCAATACACTGCGCAGTCTGGCATCAGCGGCGCCGACGTTGTTGATCGGCTTGTTCATCGCCGCCCTGATGCGTTTCTACATCGGGCCAGCAAACACTAAACGATTGTTCGGTGGCGACTCGATTCGTTCGTTGCCTCAATCATGGCTGCTGGGGATGCTGTTGCCGGTGTGCTCGATTGGGGTGATACCGATCATTCGTGAAATGGTACGCGTGCGTGCCCGAGCTGGCGCGATCACTGCCTTTGCCCTATCGGCGCCGCTATTCAATCCACTCTCTTTGCTTTATGGACTGACTCTTTCGCGACCCTACGTCATCGTCGGCTTTGCCTTCGGCTCCCTGATTGTGGTAACCCTGATCGGATTGATCTGGGATCGCTTTGGTAAGGAGACGATCGATCCAGTCCAACCGCAAGCGCCTGGCTATGTCGGTATATCGCGTTTGTGGGCCTGCTTTCGATTTATGTGCCGCGAGTTGATTGGACCGACCGGCCAATTGACGCTGATCGCTGTTCTGGGCGTTGGTCTCTTAGGAGCCATTCTGCCGCATGGTGCCTTGCAGACATCCGCCGAACAGGACGATCCACTGGCTCCCTTGCGTATGACGCTGGTTGCTGTCCCAGTGTATGCCACTCCCATGCAAACGATCAGCCAGTTGGGCATGATGTTCGCGCATGGCAATTCGCCCGGCGCCGCCTTTTGTTTGCTACTGCTTGGTACTGGAATGAATGTGGCCACGCTGTGGTGGCTCAAGCAGACCTATGGACTGCGAGCCACCGCGATCTGGTTTGCGAGTTTGCTGGTAATCGTCGTCGGCTGTGCTTACGCGATCGACAAACCGCTGATACCGCCAGGGGTGGAGCCAGCCGGTCATACGCATGCGTTTGATGTCTACAGCAACCCCTTTGCGGCGAGCGTCGGTTGGGAAACCGTCCAGCGCGTCTTGGCTGACGCCATCGGTTTACCCGAACGCATCTCGCTGGCTGCCGTGGTCTTGCTAGCGATCATCGGACTGATGGTTACCCATCCCGCCGTGGAGCCCCAGGCCAATCAAACCACGGCTACACAAGCCGGTGAACAAGCCAGCGCGGGTAGTTTAGCATCTGACCAGCCTCGTGCAGGATTTGATCGAGATGTGCCGCCAGTGGTAGTCGGCATTACAGGCCTGGTCGGCCTGGTGGCCTTCAGCATTGTCGCTTGTTATGCCTACTATCCGTCGCCGGCAGAGACCTTGGAGGAGATCAAGTTCGCTCGCACTAATACGCTGGTCGCAGCCAACAGCGGCAACGTTGAAGAGGCTCTGCGTTGGCTTGAGGTTTGGGAACTCTGGTCCAGACGGCTGGAGGTTGGTACAGCAATCCGCCACTTCGAATTGCGGCCCTATCAGCAGATGCAAGCCTATCTGTTGCGTAAGAAGCTGGAGTTGCTGGAACATGAACTGGAGCATGAAGAGTTAGAAAAAGAAGAGATTCGGGCGTTGGTTCAAGAGCTGAACCAGACCAGCAACAGACTATCAACCGCCTTTCGCTATTGAGTAAGCCGTGAGCCTGCTGGAAATTTTTGCTGGTATTTTGCCGGCTTGGATCTGGAGCCCCGGGTTGCGTGGCTCTTTTTTGGCAATACTGTTAATCAGCCGCTGGGCGCTAGCCACGGTTGTCGGCACATGTTAACGACTGAACCGGACGCTAGCGCGTGCCGGCTGATCAGCCGCTGGGCGCTAGCCCACGGTTGGCACAAGGTAAGGTCGACGCCATAAAGTAATTGCCGAATCGAGGGGCCCGCTGATGAGACAGTTCAATCTCAATGTGGTCATCACTTTGGTTTTGTTACTGGTATTAAGTGTAGCCATCAATTGTCCCTATGACTACGTTGAAGTATTTCGGACGGATGGTCAGTCGGCGGCTTTGAAGTTTGATGAAGAATCGACTTTGATTAGCGGACGTACCATTTCTATGGCCGGTTGGCCTTGGAAGTTTCTGGTGCAGATGTCTTACGCTGATCTGCCTACAGCCACTGCCTTCAGTTTTGCAAGTCTGTTAGCCAATATCGCCTTGTGGGCAATAGCGATCGTTGTCTTAACTCTCTACGAACATCGGATTTACAGAGCGTTGGTTAAGGTGAACGGACAGAAGCGAAGATTGACTCTGTTTGACTTGTTGGCTGCCACCAGTTTTTTCGCCCTGTTGGCTGGCTATTGGCAGTATTCTCAATCCCTAACAGCCAAAGAACTCCGGTTGGCTGATCAAATTTCCAATCGAGGTGGTCGGACAGTCGAAACACTGTTGCTGCCACGCCCCTGGGTTGGATGGATGTCCAACGAAAAATTCTGGACCATTCGACGCATCAGTGAAGTCACACTCAACTTACCCGACGATGCGTTAATCCAACAAACGGTCGCCCTACCATACTTGCAGAGGCTATCGATCGGTGGTGGCGAGTATGACCTAACGCATTTAAAAGAACTCAACAACCGTCCCCTGCTCAGCCACCTGCGATTGTCGGGACGCAAGCTAGATCCACCCACCGTCACGTTGATCAGTTCGCTTTTGCGTTTGCAGTCACTCAATTTGATGAGGACCAATGTCACTGCCGATGCCTTGCCGCAGTTGGCCACGTTACCTCGTCTGCAGTTGCTCAACTTACTTCACAGTGATGTCAGACTTGAAAATTTTACAAGTGGAGCAGCATTTTCTCATGTACGTGAACTCTACTTGCCCAGACCGAAGAATGGTCAGGGTGACTCACTGCGTTTAGCTAATTGTCCAGAACTGAAAAAACTGGTGTGTAATGCCTACGACCAACCATTGAACAGTTCGCCTGTCCATTTGGAGTTGTCCTCATTACCAGCTCTTCAAAGCATTGAATTGGATGCGTTTCAACTATTCAATTTGCGATGTAGCCATCTGCCAGAATTGAGCCAGATCTCACCGCTCCACCTGCAATATCAGATGCGTTGTAGCAAGTCAGGAGTGCCAGCCCAACTCTGGCTAGGTTCGGTTGAATTGTCGGGCGTAGAAAAATTGAAAAGCCTGGCGAGTTCTGCGGAGGAGTTACAGTTGCTGTCGGTCGAAGGCCATCCAGATCTGCATGTGGCACTCAGTAATGAAAGACTGGAAGATGAACGCTCTTCGGGCAGGGTGGGCAACGCCGACCGTAGTGTGTCGCCGGCATCCAGAACGCTGAGTAAATTATTTGAATCGTTGGCTAGCGAGAACGGGCCCAGTCGATTCAGCCTGCGTGGCCTCGACCTGCGCGGCATGGACTTCGCGATGCTGTCCCGAAACCAACGTCTGAGTTACGTGGACATTTGGGACAGTCGACTCAAGCCCAATCAG
>JADLDX010000897.1 GCA_020846515.1 Pirellulaceae bacterium | reverse complement strand
TGCCAAGATCGTTTGAACGGTCTTGTGAAAAGCACAGAAAGGCCGTGCTAGTTACAATTGCCAAAGATACGGTCCCGAATGTCAAGAATTCTTGGCGTCGCATTTCGATTCCTTTCGTGAATTTGGTCGTGGCTAACGCTACGCGTCACCTCGCGGCGGGAGTGGACGCACCACTACCACAAAGCACCGTCCGCCGCTGAGGTGCACGCGATTGTTCGTTCCCTATTTTGTAGCGCTATCAGGAAATATCTGGTTGTAGAATTTGGGAGATGATCTCTTAGCAAATGAATGAGCATCCTCCTTCGAATCAAACACTTTGAGCTGACGAACTTTCTCCATCGGCAACCACTGGAGGAACTTCTCGTCGGTCTGAGGGTAGTGCATTGGAATGACAATGAAAGTGTGATTGCCGACAGTTTCAAAACGGACGTGTTCCTTCGGGCCGAAGTACTCACCGTCTGACTCTATAAGCACAGTTTTTCCATCGATTGAAGATCCTTTGCCTGGCTCGAGAGCCTGTTGGCCTTGTATTGAGTAAGCTCCGCCAGCGATCAGTAAGACTACCAGCGATGGCAAAATGTAGCGCAGCATGTGAATGTCCTTCTACGAGTTGGAGGGGACGAACGCTACGAATAACCCAGTCCGAAGGGATTGGGACTAATGTACTAACCAGAGACTCTTGAGGACTTGGGTTCATTCGATTGTTCGCGTTCTTTATCGCTGCCGGTCGAAAAAGAGCAACTCGTTTTTACCATCGAACCGCCAGTTGCCGCCATCCTTTTTAAAACGCATTGGTACAAGCAGATTCACGCCATCCACCCGGCACTCAGCAGTCGCTGTGACTTTGTCGGCGAGTATTTTGATATCTTGCAGCGTTGGATTGCCAACAGGTTTGCGCGTCTCAGCAACACGTTCAAGCGTCGCAACAAATTTACTTCCGAGCTTAGAGGAAAGTCCGGCGTAAGCGGTCTTCATAATCTTGCGAGCACCATCAATTGCGTTTTTATCGGGCAAGCGTTTGTAGTCGGCGGGCACTTCCGGAAGTCGATAGTCCTTCAATCCGTGCTGGTTTATTTCGGCCTCCGCGAGTTTTCGATTGCTATATAACGCATCCATCGTGTACATGATCCACGCCTCTTCCGTCATCAACTCACGCTTTTTTTCCCACTTCGCTTGCAAAAAGTCATCGAAGCATTTGCCGACTGATTCTATATCCTTGGCCTCCTGCGCAGTCACAGACAATGGGACGATCATAGCGATACACAGTAGACCGAGTAGAGTTCGCGTTGCCATTTGCGCGCTTTCGTTCGAGGAAGAAACAATTGCTATAGATGAAACACAACGAGCTAACAGAAGTTCCGATGTGAGAGCGAACAAGATATTAGTATCTCTGAGATCGGCATAAGCCGCTAAAAGAGGGTATATCACTGCCGAAATCCGGATACAAGCTTTATCACGGGGGAAATCGGAAATATAAAATATCACCTGTGCACAGCCGACTTGGGGGTACTGGTGGGCAAGGATGGACGATCGCCCTAGGTAAGTGTTCCGGCTAGTAGTTCCCTAGAGAAAATCGCCCAAATGCCGTTGTCACGCAGGAAAAGCAGGGTATACGTTACCTTGGCTCAGCCGGTGTGGTGCCGGTAGAGAGGGGCGGAAATCCCGCAAAGTATTGACAACGCCTGTGGTGGGGTGTGGGTATGGTGGCTAGGGTTAGGGTTCGTGAGCGGGTTAGGGGATGGGATGATGGTGAGTTTGAAAAGCTGTGTCGGAAGATCCAGCTTTCTCTATTAGATCGCAATGCAGAGCGAGCGCATGACCAACTGGCGGCGTTTGCTCGCAACCTGTTGGATGAGAAGCAACGACCGATCCTCGAGCTGGGCGACTCGGTGGCCCTGCTGGTGGATCCAGAAGCGGCCGGGCTGCTGCAGGGGGCGGGTTACGATTCTATCTCGAGCGTTGTTTACGCGACGGATGCGGAACTGCTACGCATCAAAATGTTTGGCCCCAAGCGGTTGGCCAATCTGCGATCCACGCTGAAGACGCACAATTTTGCGCGTTCTAAAAAAAGTGTGGTTCTCACGCCCAGCTAGATAGGGCAGATTCTTGCCCGAACATTTCAGACAGTCGGCAACGAAACAATCGAGCCGGTTTGGATTCGCTTCCAAGCCGGCTTTTTTATTGGAACAGCTCATCGGAGGGCACCCATGGCAAGTGATCGCAATTCAACCCTGACGATCGTTACAAGATCGGAGAACAAGGGCATCCGTGTGGTGGTCGGCGCTCTCATCCTCTTTGTTTGGCTTCGCTGGTGGTGGACCGGCAGCCTGTTTGCCGCGGCTGCGAATGCCATGCCTCCGAGCGTCAATGAAGGCCAGTTTGGCTCGGTCACTGGCACTCTGTTACCGATCGTTATCGACCTGCTCGGGTTCGCTGGCTCGATCGCCATTACCGGCCTCTCGATTGGTTGGGGCATCCTGTGGGATCTGATATCAGGTGTATTGGAAACCATCGGTGTGTACTCGAAACGACGCTCCGCGGCCAACTCGGCTAGCAATGCGGCTGTTGAAGCTGCTACCTCGAGCGCCGCGGCCTCTGCTGGCTATGACCTGGCGACCTCGCAATCGCCTGTGCGCGGACGCCGCCCGGTCGACCTCGACAAGGTGGCTAATGCGATTCTCGCCCATGACGATCGTTTAGTTGCTGCAGACCAAGGGTTTCAAGCCGTCAATCGTCGCCTTCGTCTACTCGAAGAACCTTCACCAACGGCCAGTGAGGTGGCAAGGCTGAATGATCGACTCGACGGCATGCGCAGCATGTTCGACGAAGCAAGCAAGTCATTCGACCAAATCACTGAACGGCTCTATGCCCTCGAGCAATCGGCCATCAAGAAGCCGTCCACCCGCAAAGCAACGCGTCAAGTTCCCGCGAAGCGATCGACCAAGGCCAAAGCGTAGATGGTTTCTCTCAACTTCGACCCGTCCTACTCAACAGCTCCCAACTTCAATCCATAAGCCCCAAAACCATGCCTCTCGATCTTTACGCTGACGAACTGGTTCCCGAGTCCACTGCACGGCGCGACGCTCCCAAGAGCGGTCTGTGGGCCATTGTGTTGGCGTTGGTTCTTGTTGCTGGCACTTGGTTCTATCTCCATGGCGATCGATCATCGCCCGATGTGGATCCATCGCCTGCGCCAATTCCATCGCCGGTTGTCGCTTCCGGCCTGCATGTATTGATCGTTGAAGAGACTGCTGATCGCGGAAAGCTGACCGCCGGACAAATTGCGACCCTCACAAGCGCCGACCTGGTGGACTGGTACGAGGCCAATTGCGCCAAAGAGGATGGCTTCCGCGCTTACAGGTGCTTCGATAAGGACACAAAGCTTGATCAAGAGAATCAAGTCTGGCGCGACCTGCGGGGTCTGGTGACACTCGACCCACCTTGTGTCCTCGCCGTCGACGGTAAACGAGCCGTCCAATTCAAACTGCCGGCGGATCCTG
>JADLDX010000896.1 GCA_020846515.1 Pirellulaceae bacterium | reverse complement strand
GCACGTAGCCGCGTCTCTCCGAGACGCGAGTCCTGAGCCTTTTGGTGAAATTCGCGAGTCTCGGAGAGACTCGCCTACGTGAAAACGCCCTTCATTGAACGGTATTGTCTTTAAACATGAGCCGTTTTGGCGTTAGCCACGGTTTTCGCTGAAAAAACCGCGGCTAACGCCCATCGGCTGATTCAAAGTGGCGCTGTCCAACTAGGCAGACGCAGGGACTTAGTTTCTTTCTTACTGGTACAAGCGAATCTCGATCACTCCGTTATTTGCGGAGACCTTTACTTGCTCTGCCTGATAGACGTGCGGTGTCTCAATCTCTGCACGGAACTCGGCGGACGCACTCCTGCCGCACATGCTCAGTTTCTTTTCGACAAACTGCAGTTCGACATCTTCGCTGGCCACCCCAGGCATTTCGACCACGAGCAACAAGTGGTCGCTTTCCTCGAACATCTCAACTTGCGCTTCGCGTTTACGCATATCGCGCTGCACCGAGGTGCTGGACGGTGTACTCGGTGAGGTGGCCGGCGCTGAGTTCGGCCGACTGCGAGACGCTGGACGGGTTTGAAACGGCTGGACACTTGAGGCGTCATCAGCCTTGCCTGGACCAAACTTTACCGATAGCCCCATGGAGCTTTGATAGGCCTTGCCGGATTCCGTCTCGCCGTACGATTTACGAAGATGCTCACCCTTCTCGGCCAGTTCCCCAAACTTCGTAACCAGGCTGGAGACACCTTCCAGGATTCCGCCCATGCCAAGCATGGAGGCGATGTCTATCGCACCGGCTTGCTGCTTGGCCTGGTCATCGCCATTTTCATTGTCTCTGTTTCTATTGTTCGGTGCATCAGGCTTGGACATATTAAATTCTCCCCAAATAGGTTCCGTAATGCTCTGCGAAGGCTAAGCCAATCTCAGTGACCATGAATCACGATACGTGTATCAGACCTGGGATAGCCGCATGGGTACTCCGCTTCAATTGTTTCCGGCAAATAGCGGTCGACGCGATGCATCATGCCTAGAAAGATGATGCCGCACTGGCCCGAGTCGAGCGTACTATCGATTCGCGCGGCGATATAGCGGTCCCGCTGCTCCAGCAGTGATGGAGTATTGGTGAGTTCTGCTGGAGAGGCTTCTGCGGCCACGGCAGCGTGAAAGCCAAGCGTCAGACTTTTACGCACGGCCGCGTACTCCTGCAGTAGCAACTCGGGCGACTCCGTACCGATCAGGGTACTGCCTTGTTCTATCAGCCACTTTACCAAGCGGTGATTTTCGCTACCGGCACGTGCCAGTTCATCTACGACTTGATGCTCAATTCTGGCGGTAGGATCCCCTGAGTTGGGCAGACCATCCTGATACACTTTTACGCTTCCATAGTCCATGGTCATCGAAACAAACACGCTCTGAACGTCTTTCCAGAATCGAACAATCACGTCCAGCGCATGGGCGTATCGCTCGCCTGTCATGACCTCTCGCTTCAGCTCTGAGGCCGCTTGCTGCAGCGACCCCAGATCCTGTTGCGAGTGAACGATAGGCACGATCAGCAAACGACGCATGGCAGGCTCGTTGATAAGCACAGGAGCAAAATCTCGGTTAGCGAGCTCCGACGTCGGCGAACGAGACCGACTGGATCGGACCCGCCATGACCAGGTGCGGCATGACTCGACGCTGAGCTCCCGAATTCGTGTCGCCCATATTGCTGGAACGCGTGGCAAAGGCGAGCTTGATATAGGCTTCCACCGCGTCGGCCTCATCATTGTCCATTACAGCTCGAACGACGGTCAGCACTTCATGAACATTTTGCATGGCATAGGGACCACTGGCGTCAAAGCTCTCTGGTTTCGAACGAATGTTCTGGCCGATACGCAATTGCCACCAGGCTCTAAAACTGGACACATCGCCTGGCGAACTCATGAGGAAGTGAGACAGTCCACGCAACATAACCGACGTGTCCCGTTGGCAGGCCTCGCTGCCCACTTCGCCGATCTGATCGCGATAAGTCGGCGCCGCATTAAGCGATGCCTTCGTGATTTGCTCAGCCATCATATGGCTGTGTTCATTGATCTTGATCGCCCCTGCGTAAGCCGGTGCGGCTTGGGCTAACCCCAGCAACAGTTCAGCGATCTCTGGATATTCACGCAGTTGTTCTAGCAGACCGCGTAGGAATTCGACGATCACGCTACCGGGCAGCTTGCTCAAGCGCACCTGTTCATTGAGGAAATACTCGTGCAGAGCAACCTCGGCGGTCGGACCCCCGATGATGGCGGCCTGTATCGTTTTCTCAACCAGGAACTTGCCATCGCGACGGCCAGCCTTGATGCCATGACGTTGCAAGGACTCATGGCGTGGCGAGGCTTGGTAACCGCGTTCCACGGCGGATACGGCAAAGCGATCGGCGTGAGCGGCGACAGCGAACAAACGCGCATGTCTATCGAAGACTCCCATGGCCTCGTCCAGGTAGCCACGCGCCAGACGCGCATCCTCTGGACTGGCATGTGATTCCAGCACCCGCGCGGCGCGATCATAGACCTGTCGAAGTATACCAACGTTAAACGGCAGATTCGGCAAGAGCATGTTGGCCAGGTAGGCTTTGAACTCATGACCGTTTATACCGGCCGGACCGCTTGGAATCAGACTGACGATTTTCGAAAGTACCAGCCGCACGTCGCGATAGGATGCTCGCTTGTCCACGGCAAACTGGCTGAAGCTTTCGATAGCCCAATCGGCCGTCTCGGTGGAGACTTTGTCGATGATGTCGGCCAATCGCATGGCGGCCTCGGTGCGCCTGGCCACTTCGACCAGTTGCATCACGGCTTCACGGAAGACGGTGGCGGTTTCATCTTGCCACATTTCATCAACGACCTCGAGCAAGATCTTCAGATTCGCGGCCAGTAGACTGGTTTGCGTCGATGGCATCGCGGGCAAAACCGTATTGCACCAGAGTTGAGCCATTTGTTCTGATTGCGTATCCAATGAACCGCAAGCATGCAGAATTGCCAGTTCGGTAATCAATTGGCGATTCGCGGTCGCCACCGCGGTTTGAAACTCGTCGGTGCGCAACAAGCCTAATGATTCGCCGCGTTCTATCAGTTTGGTGGCTGCCGAATCAGCAATCTCACTGGCTTTGCCGGTCAGCTTGACTGCGTGCAACAAACCATCGGCCTTGTCGGCCATGGTTTCCAATAGATCGTTTATCGGTAGGGCTGCGTTAGGACCACAGCACTCGACGATACCTTCGCGCAAGGCCAAGAACGACCAATACCAAACTTTACTGCTATATTCGACTTGACTGACCAGCCGTTCAACCAGCCATCCGGCAAACTGACGTTTCATTTCAAAGGGTGTTGGCGTCCGCATGACGCGCGCTACTTCCTTGATCAGCAATTCAAAGTCACGTTTGCATTTAGCAAGGCTAGCCACACCATACTTGGCTTTGACCTCGGGCATAATCAGCATTACGCGCTGCGCAGCGAAATCGGCGATCCGGCGATGAGCCCGCGCGATCGTGCCGCTATGACTCGCCTGGCGTACGAAGTCCAGCATTTCCTCGAAGACCACATCGACGAAGGGTCGAGCATGGGAAGGTAGTTCGCGATGGACACCTTGCTGCAAGAAGTGAAAGAAGATCTCCATATGTTCGCCGGTGACATTGGACGCATCCAAGTGACCAACCAACCATGATAAGACTTTCTCGAACATAATCTCGCAGGAACCTTCGCGAACCGCTTGAGCAACGTAACGCAGAATGATGCGTCCGTCTTGGTGCCCCTTCTTGCGTCGCAAAGATCCGCTGGGACCTTCGAAGCCGGGAGCGATATCGCAAAATGCATGAGTGGCATAGTCGACGATCTCGAATTCGAACTGATGCAACATGCGCGAGATCAACATGCGATGCGGCAATTCAAGTGAGGCAGCCAAAGCCTGCTCTTGTTCAACAGCGTTCAAGTACCGACCTTCGGACGCGCTGATCAGCTTGGAAAATGCACGATTCATTTGATCTTCCCCACTAAACTTTCGAATTTAAGAGATATTCCAAAGACTGCTGATGCGTTTTGCCCGCTGTGCCCCAGGATCGTAACTCTTGGATGCGCAGCGGTTCCGAAATCAAGAATCGACTTTCACCCGCATGCTGTCGACCAACTTGAGTCTGCAAGCACTCCAGTTCTTTCTCGACGAAGTGTGAGAAGAGCCCTGAGAGAATGCCGGCCGTCAAAGCATCTGCCGCGTAACTGACGTCGGTGGTAGCAATTTCCGACATGATCGCGCCTTGCAGCGTCACATCAATGACACCCTTGGCGAAATGACTGTAGTCCAATGCCAGAACACCCCAACCGTTGTGTGCAAACTCTTGAATAAGCAGACTTTGAAAGAATGCGAGCGGAAATTCTGGAAACGGGGTCTCATAAAATTCGGCCCAGGCGCTAGACAATCCGTTGCCAAAGTTCTTTCCCCACTTGCGACCGCAGTGATGCAGCACCTGATCGACGCGATCCCCACACTCCGCCTCTAAGGCTCGATGCAGGCCCAGCAGGAAATCATTGGTCAGCGCCAGCATGCGACGCCCCGATCGATTGGTCAGTACTCCCGTTTCAACGTTGGCGGACAAGTAAATCCTCTCGACGTAATAGCTTTTGTATTCCAGTTCACCCGAGATGCTCATGAGAACGTGTGACTCCTACAAACCGTTAGCAGCCGCACGCCCATTTGGGTCTCATGCGTGGCGGGCAAAATTATTGATTCGCTTGGAAAAATGATCAATTTCCTGGATCTTGTTGGGTGTCTTACACGGCCGGTGTGGCTGGTGCTGGAAAATCCGACATGATGTCGATCGTGCGATTTAGGTAAGGCTCAAACTGGGCAAAAGCGTCAGGTGGCAGTGACTGCCGAAAACCTTGCTTGAGGTAGGTATATGTGTCGCGATTGAACTCAGGCGTGAAGTTCAATCCAGCCAGAATGGTACGGAGCCAAAAGAGCAATTTCTCCTCGAGGACACCCATATCGCTGATCAGCATGGCTTGCGCCATGAAACGCGTTGTCAGTTGCACATCGCGAAATGCCTTGGCCCACGCATGCAAATGGTACTTGTCAAAGTTCGGATAACGCTTGCGCGTGTTGTCGATGCAAAAGCGCACCGCTGCATCTTCGTTTTCCTCGACCATCCCCACTAAACGCAGGCGCTCTTCAAAGCCATGGGTGTAATCGAGCAGCTCTTGGCGTTCTTCAGCCGTCAGGTAACGGCTGTCGCTGTTGATCAGCATCTGATTGATTCGATTATTCATCGACTATTCTCGCGTTTATCGGACAAATCAGGATTGACTAGTGTGACTCTTGCGAGAGCTGCAATTGCTCTTTGAGAGCCAGGTTCTCTAAGTTCAGCTCAATGATCCGCTGCGTCAGTTCTTCTAATGGGTTGGCAGCCGCCGTTTTATCGTGGCGACGCCCCAGTTCTATGTTCCGTTCCAGAACTAACCGTTCGAGTTTGGACAGATACTCCGCCATTTCGCCATCCTCCGTCCGTAGCGAAGCGGGTCGCAAACCGGGCGTGGATGTCAGGCGTGGCGCGATGAATGCTGGATCGCTTTTGGCTGGTAGTGCTTCTGCCGTAGCGTGCGGCACGGAACGTGTGTTTGGTTGGCTGGCGGGAGCCGCCGCAGTCGCAGATACCTCGTTCGCCACACGCGGTTGAATCGCTGGCTTGGCGACCGCCTGCTCTCTGGCTGCTTGCTCTCTGGCTGCCTGTTCCTTAGCTGCCTGTTCCTTCGCAGCCTGCGCTTGGGCCTCGTGCTCCTTGGCAGCCTCGTGCTCCTTGGCAGCCTGTGCGTGAGCGATTTGATCTTCAGCAGCTTTCTGGGCGGCTAACTCTTTGGCAGCGAACTCTTTGGCAGCCAGTTCCTTTGCAGCTAACTCTTTGGCTAGTTCATCTTTGGCTGCCTTCTCTTTGGCTGCTTGTTCGTTAGCTGCTTGCTCTTTAGTTGCCTGCTCCTTGGCTAACTGATCTTTTGCGGCTAGTTCTT
>JADLDX010000895.1 GCA_020846515.1 Pirellulaceae bacterium | reverse complement strand
TGTGAAGCATGTTTGCTCGTGAAACCCGGCATTTGTAGCGGTTGGGCGCAAGCCCTCCGGTTCCTATAACTACCGGGATATACCGGACGGCTTGCGCCGTTCCGCTTCTAAAATGCTTCACAGCGTTACGGCACCGGGGACAGGCACCGGTGGCTAAGTCTCGCATTTCAGTTCGCTTGAAGTTGATCGCCCAAGAATCGTTTCATCAACTCCTGTCTTTGGTCGTCGTAAAAACTTTTACCTCCATGCTCGCCGCCCTGAATGACTTCGAATTGGATCGGACGTGCCAGCTGCCGATACTTGCCTGCCAGTTCATGCGATTGATTGATTGGTACCTGCGGGTCTTGATCACCATGAATCATGAGCAGTGGCGGATCGGTTGCATCCACGTGCTCGACCGGGCTGGCGAGTTTGGCCAGATCGGGAACGTTTTCCGGCTGGGCGCCCAAGAGCAGATCGAGCGCCGGTTTGCGAACGCTCAGCCCATGCGGCGTCGACTGACTGAGGATGGTCATTAGATTCGTTGGGCCATAAAGATCGATAATCGCATGCACCTCCGAAGAGTTTTTGAGGCACGTACCGATCTCTCCCTCTAAATCTTTATGGTTATTGGTAGTGCCGACCAGGGCCGCCAGGTGACCACCGGCCGACGAGCCTGCGATGGCAATTCGGTCGCTGCGATACTTGTAACGCAGCGCTATCTGGCGCAGGAAACGAATCGCGGCTTTGATGTCGTGTATTTGCGCAGGGAATTTCGCTTCGGTCGATAGACGGTAGTTTACGCTGGCCACGCTATAACCGGCTTTGACGAGTTGACCGAGAGGCATATCGTCCTTGGAACCGCCGCGCCATGCACCGCCGTGAACCCAAACGATGAGTGCTGATCCGGCGACGCGCTCTGGAAAATGGAGATCCAGCAATAGTGATTTGTTGTCGACTTTTGCGTATTGGACGTTTTTGATTACCCAGGCCTTGTCTTCATTGCGGACCGTTGACCAACTACGCAAATGCTCTTTCAACACTATAGGTTCGGGAGCTTGTACATTTGCGGCACGCAGGGCGGACTTGATGGCCGAGATGGTGTCGGGGGATGGACGAAAATTTCCAGGACGGAATCCTTCGGCAATCACCAACGGCGTCCAGCCGGCGCGATTCTCGCGATGCCAAGCCTCTACATCTGCACCGTGTTGGCTCAGAAAACTAACCAGTTTGGCCAAGCTTTGGTAAGCCGCGCCGTGCATCGCCGTCTCGCCGTTATTGTCGACAGCGTTGATATCAGCGCCTAAGGTCAGAAGATAATCTATCGTCGCAATGGTCTCTTCTTCCGTCCCGGCCGACTCATCGCCATCGCCCAGTGCTCCCACACCGCTGGCCGCTAGTAGTGGACTGGTCCCATCCGAGTTGGTGATGTTTGGATCGGCACCTAGTTGCACGAGCAATTTGACTAGCGTCAGATCGGATGCTTGAGCTGCCAGCAAGAGTGGTGTTGATCCCGTATAAGTGAAGCGCCCGAGCTCCGACTTGCCATTCTCCGAGCGTGCATTGAGATCGGCACCTGATGTTGCCAGTATTCGAACCATGTCCAGGCTGTTCACTTTGCCGGAGCCTCGCGGTGGCGGGTCACCGTCACCTCGAATTGGTTTTCGAACCCATGTCAGCGCATGGAGTGCCGTATATCCAGAGGGATGCGCATTAGGATCCGCGCCGACGTCGATCAACTTTTTGCCAAGTTCGAAGTGACCATTCTCGACGGCCAGAATCATGGGAGTCGTACTCAAACGGCCTCGGCTAAACTTCAAATTTGACTGTGTATTCATCACCGAGTTCACATCGCAACCGGCTTTTAATAGCCTGAGCACCACATCTGTGTGTCCCTCACGCACGGCGAAGAACAACGCAGAAAAACCTGATGAAAGTGTGGCTTTCAGATCAGCGCCCGCCTTGATTAACTCGTCGACTACTTCGGTATTGCCGGCTGCGGAGGCCCACATCAGCGCTGTTTGTTCTTTCTTCTCACGAGCATTGACTTCCGCACTCGCCGCGATCAGTGCTTTAACTGGAGCGACACGCCCCGTGCGGGCGGCGGTCATCAAAACAGTCTCGCCGTTGGGTAACGCTGTATTTGGATTGGCTCCCGAAGTCAGTAGCCACTGTACCAGCTCGTGATGGCCGCTTTGACAAGCCAAGAATAGTGGTGTTACACCGTAGCGAGTTTTGACTTCGATGCGCGCGCCTCTGTCCACCAAGAGTTTGGCCAATTCCAACTCGTTGTGGTGGATCGCCCAGTGCAACGCAGTCATCCCGTCGGGTTGAGTTGCGTTAACATCTAGCTCGGATTTGAGCAGTCGGGTAGCTGTGTCGAACTCTTGGGCTTCGACGGCATCCGCCAGATCTGGGTTGCTGGCTTGAGCGAGGCCCGACAAAAATAAAACTGCGAACAAGCCCACAGCTACCGACAGGTTAACTCGTTGACGTGTCATGTGTTTTACCTAAAACGATAGCGGTTCGAAAAGTTGATCAACCTTGCCATTGCTATCGGCAAATCGATCCATGTTGGCACCGACCTTGTCCAGTAGAGTCAAGTTGAGATTGGCCAGTGGCGTAGGCTCCTTGAATCGAATGTGTCGACCACCTTGCATTTTGCCGGCCGCTCCCCCAGCAACAATGATCGGTAGGTTTGTGTGATCATGCACGTTGGGATTTCCCATGCCACTGCCATAGAGATACAGGACATTATCGAGCAGCGTTCCATTGCCTTCTGGCGTTGCTTCCAGCTTCTGGAGGAATTCCGCGAACAGTGAAACATGGAAACGATTGATCTTAGCCATGCGCGCAATCTTTTCAGGATTGTTACCGTGATGGGTTAGCGGATGGTGCGCATCGGGAACGCCAATCTCTGGATAGGTTCTATTGCTAGTCTCGCGAGCCATTTGGAACGTTGTGACTCGAGTAACGTTACCTTGCAGGGCTAGTAGTTGCAGGTCGAACATCAGCCGCGCGTGATCGGCATAAGCTGCAGGTACGCCGCTGGGACGGTCAACATCAGGCAATGGATTCTCGGCTGACATAGCTTCAGCCCGTTGGATCCTTTGCTCGACGTTTCGTACTGATTCCAAATATTCATCGACCCGGCGTTGGTCGGCTGGCCCAAGTGTGCTTTTTAAGCGTTTGAGTTCCTGAGTCATGGAGTCCAGCAAGCTTGTTTTTTCTTGCAGCGCCTGTCGCCGTTTCGCTCCATCAGCTCCTTCACCGAAAATTCTTTCAAACACGATACGCGGATGCGCCTCGGCAGGCAGCGGAGTTGTCGGAGAAGACCATGAGAGATTGTTCTGATAGACACAAGCGTAGCCATTGTCACATTGCCCAATTACTGAGAGCAAATCCATGGCCAGTTCCAGTGACGGCAACTGGGTGTCGCGGCCTAGTTGCTGAGCGGCTACCTGATCGACGGTGGTGCCTAGATAGTAGTCAGTGCTCTCGGTGCGTTTGGCTGAAGCTGCGCTCAGAAACGATGAATTGGACGTGGCATGTGTTCCGGGATATGCGTTCTTCAGCTCCATATTCGAAACGATTGCGACTTTGTTTTTCACGGGTTCCAGCGGCATAAGTGTCGGCGATAACTCACCCAGCGTATCGCCACCTGGTGGAGTCCAGCGGGAAATATCGCAGCCCATGGGCATGTAAACAAAGCCGAGTCGCTGCAACTTGTTGGGGCTGGCCGGGGTATTGGCCAGCGCTGTCAGCGACGGAATCATGGCGTCCAACAGCGGCAGTGACAAAGTTGCGCCGATACCACGCAAGAATGTTCTGCGAGGCAGCGATTTCTTCATGATGATCATTGAGAACTCCTCATTTGAAACGGAACACTCTTGGCGATTCCAAGTACTAGATCAACAAAACGATAACCCTCTGATCGAGACTGATGCAATACCTTACGCACAGCCGGTGCATCATAAGCTTCGATGCCTCGACCTAACGCATAGGTCATCAGCTTTTCTGTCAACGTTTGGGCAAATAGGTCGGGGTGATTCAGGATGGATTGTTCCAGATCGTCTGCGCCGTGCAGTTCAGTTCCGTCCCACAAAGAACCACTGGTATCGAGGGCTTCCCCATTCTCACTGTCGCGCCAGCGTCCGATGGCATCGTAGTTCTCTAGCGCGAAACCGACTGGGTCCAACAAGTTATGACAGCTGGCACAGGCAGCATTGGCACGATGTTGTTCCAAGCGATCACGCAACGAAAGCTCTGCGGACACAGTATTATCTTCCAGTGCCGGGACATTGGGCGGTGGAGGCGGCGGAGGATTGCCTAGCAAGTTCTTGAGGACCCAATGGCCACGCACCACCGGTGATGTTCGCGTTGCATAAGAGGTTACCGCCAAAACGCTGCCTTGCCTGAGCAGGCCACCGCGACGGCTGCCCTGATCGAGCGTCACGCGCCGGAAGTGACTGCCATAGACGTGCGCAATTCCATAGTGTTTAGCCAGACGCTCGTTGAGGAACGTGTAGTCGGCCCCAATCAAGTCCAAGACGCTTCGATTCTCGTTGACGATACTTTGAAAGAAGAGTTCCGTCTCGCGCCTCATTGCTTGACGCAAGTTGTCGTCAAAGTCAGGGTACAGTCGCATGTCGGGTATAAAGGAGTCCAAGTTTTGCAGGTACAGCCACTGACCTGCAAAATTATTGGTCAGAGACGCGGCTCTTTCGTCTGCCAGCATGCGTCGAACTTGCGCATCGAGCGTGGCTGGTTCTCGCAGCCTGCCATCCTTAGCCAAATCCAAGAGCTCGTCATCGGGTAGACTGCTCCACAAGAAAAACGACAATCTCGCTGCCAGTTCAGTATCACTAATTGGGTAGACCGTTTCGGGCTTCAAATTGTCTGGCTCGCGTTCGATGCGAAAGAGAAAGTGCGGGCTAGTTAGGATAGCGCTTAGGGCACTCTCGATACCAACATCGAAGCCACTCGTTTTCGCTGCTTGATTATAGAACTTGAGCAGTGAATCCAAATCGGCGTCGGTCAGTTCGCGTCGATAGGCACGCCGCGCTAACGTAGTGATGATCGTTTCAGCACAGCGTTGTTGATCGGCTTCCGTGGTGGGGTAGACAGAAAATATGCGTCGACGGCTAGGGGTGTCGGTAGGCGGCACACCTGCAAAGGGGCCGCGGATGCTTATTTGATAGATAGCGGGTCCGATCCGCGGATGCCGGTAGAAGTTGAAGTGCACGTTGAGTGGCTGTCGCACCGATTCCAGTAGCGATGAGGATATCTCTGGAAAGACAACTGCTACCTTGTGCGGACCGGCCTCGAGCCGAACTCGGACAGTCAGGTTTGAATCCACTAGCTTATCGCTGGTGCCGTCACTTGGACGCTTGACCTCGAGCGAACCCTTGAACTCGCGATCGATCAATACTTCTATCTCGTGTCTGCGTCGCAAGCTTTCAATCTCGTCGTTACGATCACGCATCAAACGCACTTGGATCTCGTACTCGCCGTTCTGAGGAAAGTTATGTTGAACGACCGCGCCACCTCGTGTGCCGATGGGAGTGCCTGGAATGTGAACATCTTGAGTGACATCGGGTGGTATTCGATAAACTTCTTCGTTATCCGCTTCGGCGCGAACACCGACGGCGAGCCGGCTGATCTTGCGAGCGGCGGAAACGTAACGATCCAACAACATGGGCGATAGATTCGTGACGGTTATGTTGTCAAACCCGTGACTGGCTTCATCGCTGGGCAACATCTCGTTGACATTAATCTCCAACCCCAGCAAGTCACGGATCGAATTTCGATACTCCGTTCTTGTGAGTCGGCGAAATGTCTCGACGTATCCGGGGGTAGGTTGTTGCTGCGCCCGATCGTCCAGCGTCTTCGTCAGAACTGCAATGGCGCTTTGATACTCAGCTGCGCTGGGGCGAGGCGAGCCAGCCGGTGGCATTTGTCGCGACTGGAGCTTACGTACGACGCTTTCCCACGGGCCGGCATTTTCAACGATGGGCGAATCGAGCAACCGATCAAGCGAGATGCGTGCGTCTTTTGAATCCTGGCTGTGGCAGTCGAGACAGTAGGACCGCACAAAGTTTGGAAAATCTGGTTTGGGTTCTGCGTCGGTCGGCGGTTGACTTTTTTGTCCGAGAGCCGATCCACCAAAACAACTTGTCACCCATAGAAAGCAGAGTCCGAGTCTATTCCATCGATATGCCATGATCGCCGCCGAACTGCAGGATGTGAAACGCCTGGAAGCAGGTATTTTACCAGCTAAAGGGGCACGATTATGTTCCTGTTTTCAAGAATTTCGCAGCCAATGATCGCCGCTACCGACCAGTAAGCACTCTTGACAGGGCCAATTCGGGATTGAGACGCTGGATCCTGGGCACTCTTGCCCGAATTGAAATTGAGATGACGGGCAACTTTGTTCTGTCCTCCTTTTTTCTGTCTTCCTCCGGCTTGTACAGGCTGGGGATTTACTGAGGCGGCGGGCTGGTCGATAACGAAACTCTTGCTGGGAAGAATTGAAGACGAGAGACAGAAAAAAGGGGGACAGAAAAAGAATGCAGCTCAAAGCGGCATATAGTTTGAACTGCTGGCCGGTGTTTTTCGGCTTGGATCGTAGCTTGAGCACTTTTGCCCGAGTTGAAATTGAGATGACGGGCGAGGTTGCCCATCTTACGATCTTCGCTTGTTTCTTCTAAAAGTCAGCGACGCCCCCGCGAGGCGATCTCGCTCTGCGACAGGGGCGCCTGCGAAACTACAGACCGTTGTCTAAGGACTACGCTCAGTGAGACAGCCATAACTGTTTTTTTGCTGACTGTTTCGTTGTTGACC
>JADLDX010000894.1 GCA_020846515.1 Pirellulaceae bacterium | reverse complement strand
TTGATTCCTAGCGGTTCCAAGAACTGACCTATCCATCCGTTCTGAGAATAGATGGCCGTCAGGGCAATGCCCGACACGGCCGTCGGTAATGCGAAAGGCAAGTCGACCATTGCATCCACCAACTTCTTGCCTGGGAATTGGTAACGCACCAGCGACCAGGCGACGATGAAGCCGAATACGACGTTAATCGATGCGGCCAGCAACGACGCGCCAAAGGTCAGGCGATACGAAGCCACCACGCGTGGATTGGACACCGTTTGCCAAAACTGCTCCAGCCCCATTCCTGCCGACTTGATAAAGAGTGCAGATAACGGCAGCAGCACGATCAAACTTAGGTACAACAGCGTGTAGCCCAGCGTGATATTGAATCCTGGTAACACGCTGTACTTGCGAAATCGAGACATTAGGTCGAGCCTCCTGCTAAGAACACGGCAACTCCGCCGGTCGCTGTTTAGTTACCTGGGCTATAGATCTGGTCAAACATTCCGCCATCGTTGAAATGAGTGGCTTGAGCTTTCTGCCAACCACCAAACACTTCATCAATCGAGAATCGCTCGAGCTTGGAGAAGCGTGCCAGATCAGCCGGCTCAGCATGGTCAGGCGTGGCTGGGCGATAATAGTGCTTGGCAGCTAACTTCTGACCGATCGGCGAGTAGAGATACTCCAGGTATGCCTGTGATACCTCAAGTGCTCCATGGGCTTTGGCATTTTCATCGATGACAGCCACAGGCGGCTCGGCCAAAATGCTGATCGTAGGTACCACTATCTCCAGCTTATCTTGGCCGAACTCTTTCACTGCCAAGAAAGCTTCGTTTTCCCAAGTCAGCAACACATCACCGATTCCACGCTGCACAAACGTGGTCGTAGCGCCGCGAGCTCCAGAGTCCAACACGGGTACATTCTTGAGAATCGCAGTTACCAGAGCTTTCGCTGAAGCTTCGTTACCGCCTGGTTGCTTCAGCGCGTAGCCCCAAGCTGCCAGATAGTTGTAGCGCGCACCGCCAGAAGTTTTCGGATTAGGTGTAATGACTTCGATGCCAGGTTTGGCTAAGTCATTCCAGTCCTTGATCTGCTTGGGATTGCCTTTGCGAACCAGAAAGACAATCGTCGAGGTGTAGGGAGCGCTGTTGTTAGGCAATCGAGATTGCCAGTCCACAGGCAAACGTTTGGTCTTCTCCGCAATTTGATCGATGTCATAAGACAAGGCTAACGTCACCACATCCGCTTTGAGACCATCGATAACGGCGCGGGCCTGCTTACCTGCGCCGCCATGCGATTGTTCGACCGACAACGTTTGATTGGATTTTTCTTTCCAATACTTAACGAACTCGGCGTTGTACTCGGTGTAGAACTCGCGCGTCGGATCGTACGATACGTTCAGCAATCGCACATTCGCGACATTGCCTGAAGTATCTTTGGCAGAGTCTGCCGGATTACATCCGCCACTGATCGCCAAGGCGACTAGTACTAGAGTGAGTTGCCATCGGTATAGGGTAGGACACACTATTGGTTTGAACATAGTTTCTACCTTGTTCATTTGGCTGACTGAATAGGAAACGTGAAAGATGCCGGCGGTCGGACTGATAGGTAGTGCCAACTGCCATCAAATTTGCTCCAATGATTAGGCCGGGGCCCAGCATATGCAACATGTGTGCCATAGCCCAACACGGGCCTGACAGACTATTTTCGGGCTCCAATCCAGCATATTTGCTAGTCCGTGGCTAGCACCCGTGACGCCTAGATTATTTAACAGAAATGATTTGAAGAGAATCTGCATGGAACGTAAACGCATCGAAGCCGCCCTGCTCCAGCTGTGGAAGGAGTCGTGTCGCCATATCCAATTGGAAGAGTCCTCGCCGGCCATTGCTCAAGCCCTGCTCGACGTAATCCCATTCGAGCGGATCATGATTCGCGTGCTCGATGAGAAGCTGCGGCATCTGGTGACGGTAGCAGAGGAGCCGCCAAACGCGATGAGCCATGCCCGTTTGCGTCCGCTAACAGTTGCCGATTGCGAGCAGTTGCGTCGCTGGTGTTGCAGCGATCGAGTCCTCAAACGCGGCAAGAGACTGACAGGTATACTCGGGCTGTTACTGCCAGAAGAATTGGCGGGGGATGTGATCGCCATCCCTCTGCACGAAGAGTCTTCCCATGCTGCCTTGATTCTTTTGGCTTCAGAGGGCTACGAGTACGACACAGAGCATCTTGAGTTGGCACAGCGATTGAGCGAACCGATTGCGGTGGCGGTAGCTAACCATCATCGCATCCACGAGATGGACAGCCTGCGCGAGGCGGCCGAAGCGGACAAAGGCGCATTGCTGCGGCGACTGGGCCGAACCGACCTGGGAGACCAGATCATTGGCGAATCTTCAGGGCTCCAAAAGGTGATGGAACGTGTTCAGTTAGTGGCCGCCTCGGACGCCCCTGTAATCGTCCTGGGCGAAACCGGATCGGGCAAAGAACTCATCGCCCGCGCACTGCATACCAGGGGCACGCGACGCGACGGGCCATTTATTCGAGTCAACTGTGGAGCCATTCCACCAGAGCTGATCGACTCGCAATTGTTTGGCCATGAGAAGGGAGCGTTCACGGGAGCGGACCAGTCACGACAAGGCTGGTTTGAGCGCGCTAACGGTGGAACTTTATTCTTGGACGAAATCGGCGAGTTGCCGTTGGAGGCTCAAGTCCGATTCCTGCGAGTTCTTCAAGATGGTTTTGTGGAGCGTGTTGGATCGGACAAGCCAGTGCACGTCGACGTGCGTGTCGTGGCGGCGACTCACCGCGATCTCGCCTCCATGGTTGCCAACGGCAAGTTCCGGGAAGACTTGTGGTATCGAGTGGCGGTCTTTCCTATCTTGCTGCCCCCGCTCCGCGAACGGCGCAGCGATATTCCCGAGCTGGCCCATCACTTCGCCGAACGCGCGGCCAATCGTTTTGGTTTGGCTCCAGTCAGGCCAACCCCTGACGATATCGCATTGCTACAGAGTTATAACTGGCCGGGAAACATTCGCGAGTTGGGGGCGGTGATCGACCGGGCCGCCATCCTTGGCGACGGCAAATCACTGGACATTGCCACCTCACTGGGACTCGGCAATCAGCGATCGAATGCTTTGCAACCTGACTTGCAAGCGAATCCGCACGGATCAACCAATGCGGAGGCTGGTCACAGCGCATCAGCCACCCAGGCCCTGCCTATCGCCGACCCCAGCGACTTATCCATCGACAATGCCATGCGCCGGCATATCGAATTCGTTTTAGAGAAGACCAAAGGGAAAGTGGAAGGACGCGGCGGTGCGGCGGACCTACTGGTTATCAACCCTCACACACTCCGAGCTCGTATGCGCAAGTTGAAAATCAACTGGACCAAATTCCGCCAGGTCGAATGATTCATTCAACGCACTCGGACAACAGCTAACCGTCAGCATTCGATTTTTCGGATGACGCTGCCGGATGGTCCTGTATGAACTCGCCCAAAATCATTTTGGCCACCCCGTCACTGGTTTGCTCGCGCTGGTCCTTCATGAACCGCAGCGATTCAGGTGAGGCGACGTTGACCAAGATCCCGCACAGCCGTTCACAAAGCCGCGGTGGGAAAGTGGTCCAGTTGGCAATGGCCCAAGCTTCAAGTCGTTTCGCTAAGTCGGGATTATGTCGCGAGTTGACGTTCGCAAGTTGGTCTAGCGCTTGCCCCAAAGCCCAGGCGAGGTCATCGATGGTTTCTAGTCCTTGCTCTCCAAGCGCGAACAAGCTATCGAAACTACTCAACACATCAACTTCATCGGGAAACGTGCCATTGGCTTCCAGCAGCTTAGTCAACGATTCTTTGCTCATGATCGTGGCTTTCACGCAAACGGGGAGTGTTAGTATAAGGCCATATGGCTGGTGGTATCCGTCGACGATGTTGTCAGTGTTCCATTGGGTCTGACGTAACGGCCGTCGATCATAATCCGCACAAGATTGCCTTTCTTGCTATCGGAATCATCCGGAACGTCACTGTCGATCGTCGGACCATGACCATAGATCTCGATCTCCATCCGGTGGGGTCCCGGCGTCTTCCACGTATATTTGAAGCCAGTGGGATATTTCGAGCTGCTTGTAAACTT
>JADLDX010000893.1 GCA_020846515.1 Pirellulaceae bacterium | reverse complement strand
CGTTGTTGATCAACAAGTTGTTGCTCAAGACCAACAGCTCTCCTTCTTTCGGCACGACTTCGGCGTGCCGCATGACCAAGTGCCACTGCCGGATAACTTTGAGCAAGATGCGACTGAACTGTGGCGCACACCGTTACCGCCGGGACATTCGTCGCCCTGCATATGCGGCGATTCCATCTTTTTGACCACGTATCAAGCCGAAGAAAAGGAACTGGCGACCGTAGCGATCGATCGACGCAGCGGCGCGATTCGTTGGCGACAAGTCGCACCAGCGAAAACCATCGAAGCTGTCCACGCATCGGGTAGCCCAGCCACATCGACGCCCGCCTGCAATGGACGTCAGGTCTTTTCATTCTTCGGTAGCTATGGATTACTCTGCTATGACCTCGATGGGAAACTTTTGTGGGATCGACCACTTGGACCATTTCAAGACGAATTCGGCGCTGCCAGCTCGCCAATCTTGGTCGACGACAAAGTCATCCTTAATGAAGATCATGACATTAATAGTTTTTTGATCGCTATAAGTCAAAGCAGCGGTGAAGTCGTATGGAAGACTCCCCGTAGCGAAGCGACGCGCAGCTATTCCTCTCCACTTGTTCTCGAGCGCGACGGCAAGAAGGAAATCCTCGTGGCTGGCTCGCTGCAACTAGCTGCGTATGATCCAGCCAATGGTGAGAAACTCTGGTGGTTTAATGGCTTATCGCGCATTGTGGATACGACGCCGGTCGTGCATAAAGGCCTGGTCTATGTAGCCACCTGGACTCCCGGTGGAGATCCAGGCGAACGGATCTCTATGGAACCGTTTACGGAAGCCTTGACCAAATACGACAAAGACCAGAACAAGGCCATTACGCAAAGCGAGTTGCCTAAAGACAGTCCCGTGCTCGACCGCTTCTTTCGCATCGACTTAAATCAGAACCAGCAATTGGAAGAAGATGAATGGAAACGGCATGCCTCGGTTTTTGAAAGAGCTCAAAACGTAGCGGTGGCACTGGAACCCGGTACGCGCGGCGCATTGGCGCCTCAGTATGTGCGTTGGAACTACACGCGCGGCCTACCGACTGTCCCTAGCTCGGTCGTCTACGACGGCACGATGACCATGGTCAAGGACAGCGGCATTATCACCATACTCGATGTTGAGAATGGAAAGATGCTACATCAACTGCGAGCCGAAGGACGCGGCAATTATTTCGCGTCGCTGGTCGCCGGCGATGGCAAAGTCTACTTAACCAGCGAAGGCGGTGTGGTCACGATCCTGAAGTCCGGTACGTCAGGGAAAATAGTCGGTTCGCACGACTTTGGCCAACGCATTATGGCCTCGCCGGTGATCAGCCAAGGCGTGATCTATATCCGAACCGAAGCGGCCTTGATGGCTTTCAGCAAAGCTAAACCATCTGTGAAGTGATCGCCAATCCAAAATAAAACTGATATTCCACGGTAAGTCTAGTTTGGCATGGCCCTCCAATTCTTCTATACTCTACGGTGGTGGTTACTAAAAGGTTGGTCGCTCGGAATGGTTGGTGGCAGGCTCGAGCCTTTGATGATGCGTTGATCAGTCCTGGATCAATGTCTTGATTCTGGGGGCAGGTTTGGTCGGTCGAGCATTTCGAGTTGCCCAATATACTTGCCTGATACACTCGCACCAACTACTGGCCGGCACGCATTGGCGTCCGGCTCTTGCCGCATCTAAAACTCACCGTGGAGACAGCCGTCATGCAATTGGGAAGCATTCGGTTTTGGCGCCTGGCCTGCATGTGGTCGCTCAGCCTGGCTGTGTACTCTGCCCTAGCCAGCGATCCAGCAATCGCCAGCGAACCAGCTGTAGCCAATGATCCAGCAAAGGCCAATGCTGAGGAGGAGACGTTCTTTGAAACGAAGATACGTCCGCTCTTGGCTGATTCATGTATTGAGTGTCATGGCCCCAAGCAGGCCAGTGGCGGATTGCGGTTGGACTCACACGCGGCCCTGTTGAAAGGCGGAGAGACCGGCCCGCTCTTGCAGGCTGGTAAGCCAGATAGTAGCTTGATACTTCGCGCCGTACGTCGCGAGGGCGAACTCCACATGCCACCGGATGCTCCACTACCCAAGCAGGCCGTAGAAGACTTGACGCGTTGGATCGAGTCAGGTGCCAAGTGGCCGGCATCACATTCGACGCCAATTCCCAGCAACAAAAAGCACTGGGCCTTTGAACCGCTGAGCAACACGCCGATACCGTTAGACCCGCAAGGCTGGGCCAGTAGGCCGATCGACCAGTTCATCGCCGCCGAGCGAAATAAAAAGGGACTAAAGCCGGTTGAGCTAGCTGACAAGACTTCGCTGATACGACGCGCTTACTTCGATCTGGTTGGTCTGCCGCCGACACCAGAACAAATCGAAGCTTTCATGGCTGATGAATCGCCCAGTGCCTTCGGGACCGTGATCGACCAGTTACTCAGTTCGCAACGATACGGGGAACGTTGGGGGCGACATTGGCTGGACCTGGTGCGATATGCCGACACCGCTGGTGACAATGCGGACTATCCGATTCCGCAAGCTTATCTCTATCGCGACTACGTTATCGATGCGCTTAACGCCGACTTGCCCTACGATCAATTTTTGCGCGAACAGTTGGCTGGAGACATCTTGGCGAAAGCTGATCCTCAGACCAGCGCAGCGGAGTATGCGCGTCTGGTAACCGCCACCGGCTTTATCGCCCAATCCAAACGCATCGGTACGCGTGAACTGGAAGACATGCATCTGATCATCGAAGACACGCTCACCACGCTGGGTCCGGCCATCTTGGGTTTGTCGATTCGTTGTGCGAGATGTCACGATCACAAGTTCGAACCGCTCACCATGCAAGACTACTACGCGCTCTACGGTTTCTTTGCCAGTACGCAGTATCCGTTCGCTGGTGCTGAAGAAGTCCGCAAGCAGACCAAGTTTGCCCCTCTGCTGCCACCCGCGCAAACACAGGCAAAGATTGCCGCTCATCAAGCTCAGGTTGCGGAACTCAAAACGCAAGTCGCAGCGCTAGAGCAGAAATCGGCTGAGGCGACCAGTTCGACTTCTAATTCGACTTCAACAAAACCAGCCGGCGATACGGCTGTCAAATCCGCAGAAACTAGCGGTGGAGCGGAAGCAGCCAAATCACCGGCGTCCACTGAAACGCCTTCGGACAGCACAGAAATCGCAACACAGCTCAAGACTCTGCGCGAGAAGTTAGCTGCCTTGGAAAAAGCGGATCCGTTGGCCGACGTCCCGACGGCTTATGCAGTTGGCGAACTGGAGCCGACCGATGTGCCCATCCAAACGAATGGTAATCCGCGCACTTCCGAAAGTAGTACCGTGCGTCGTGGTGTGCCCAAGGTGCTCGACGATAGCACGCTGCAAATACCCGCAGGCACCAGTGGTCGATTGGAGTTCGCCAACTGGCTGACCGCCCGCGCCAGCCCACTGACGGCCCGCGTGATGGCCAACCGCATTTGGCAATACCATTTCGGCAAACCGCTGGTGGCCACGCCATCGGATTTTGGTTTCCGCGGGACGCCTCCCACGCACCCCGCATTGCTGGATTGGTTGGCCGGCGAGTTTATCGCCTCGCGTTGGTCCATCAAGTCGATGCATCGCACAATCATGTTATCCAAGACATATCAACTTTCGACGCAAGCCGATGCTCGCAACATCGAGATCGACGCGGGCAACACGCTGTATTGGCGATTTGATCGACGGCGTCTGGATGCTGAATCGCTCCGCGACACCATTCTGATGCTCAGCGGTACGCTGGATCTCTCGCGTCCCGGTCCGCATCCATTCCCCGAGCCTGCCAAGTGGCGTTTTACGGCTCATCATCAATTCAATGCGGTCAGCTACCCGTCGGATCACCGCAGTGTGTATTTGATGGTCCAGCGGTTGCATGCCCACCCATACCTCTCGTTGTTTAACGGCGCCGATCCTAGTTTGTCGACGCCCAGTCGCGATAGTTCGACGGTGCCATTGCAAGCCCTCTACCTATTGAACAACCTTCAAGTCCATCAGCAGGCGACCGCGTTTGCTCGCCAGCTCTTGACTCAAACAGAAGACAGCTCTCAGCGAATTCAGTCAGCCTATCTACAGGTCTATGGTCGTCGGCCAACGCCTGTTGAGTCAGAGAAGTGCACCAAGTTTGTATCTCATTATGCGCAATTGCTGGCTACGGAAGGTCAACCTGCCGACAGTATAGAGCCCGAGGCCTGGGCCAGTTTGGCTCGCGCCTTGATGGCTTCCAATGAGTTCTTCTACGTGGACTGAAGTTTGAACCCAATTTACTGGTGGTAAAGTGCTCAGATGATGCAAACCATACGTTCCAATCGCCGAGCGTTTCTACGGCAAGCCACCACGGCGACCGCTTCGATCGCTGGAGCCACGGCAGGTCACTCGTTACACCACCAGTTGGTGCAAGCCGCCACGGTCGGTGGTGGTCATCCGCTAGCTCCGAAACCTGGCCACCACCCGGCGCGAGCCAAGCATTTGATCTTGTTCTTTTTCACCGGCGGATTTTCGCACGTCGATACCTTTGATTACAAGCCGCTGCTGCAGCGAGACCACGGCAAAGTCGTCAAAGAGGGGCAAAAGCCACTCAAGGCATCGCCCTGGAAATTCCAGCCGTATGGTGAGTGTGGCAAGATGATTAGTGAACTATTCACTAACGTTGGTTCGGTCGCCGATCAAATGTGCTTTATGCACACCGTACGCGGTGATTCGGCTGGCCATTCGGCCGCCACGCTGGGCATGTTAACCGGCTCGATCACCATACCGATACACAGCATTGGTTCCTGGTTGAGCTACGGATTAGGGACGCTGAATACCAACTTGCCGCCGTTTGTCGTGTTGGCTGCGAAGGAACCCTACAATGCTTACCTGGCGTGGGACTCTAGCTTTCTGCCTGGGTATCACAAGGGCACACGCTTGTTTCCTGGTTCCAATCCGCTGCCCAATGTAACCAGTCCAGTCGCCTCGGTTTCCCGCCGCGAACTGGAAAGCCTGATGCTTCGCGATTTGAACGCCGAGCACTTCCAGGCACACGGTCGCGAAATTGATTTACAGTCGCGGATGACCTCATTTGATACAGCCTATGGACTGATGCGCGAAGCTCCCGAGGCATTTGATATCCGACAAGAGCCCCAGCATGTCCTGGACATGTATGGTCAGGATACTTCGGATCCCGCTTCCTTCGCCGCTCAGTGCCTAACGGCGCGGCGACTGGTGGAACGGGGCGTAAGAGTCGTCAATTTATTTGACGTGGGTTCCAATACCAATTGGGACCACCATGGCGATATCAACCAACATGCTGGTCTGGCCAAGAAAGTTGACCGACCGATAGCCGGTTTGATCAAAGACCTGAATCAGCGAGGTTTGTTGGACGACACGTTGATTGTGGGATGTTCCGAGTTTGGTCGGACGCCTTATGAGGATGCGACACCCAAAGGCCGAGGCCACTACAACCGCAACTTCACCTGTTTCCTGGCCGGTGGCGGAGTGAAAGGTGGTTCCAGTTTCGGAGTATCGGATGAGTACGGTGCCACAGCCGCCGAGGATCCCGTGCATACTCATGACCTACACGCCACCATTCTGCACTTGATGGGACTGGATCATACTCAGTTGACCTATCGCTACTCAGGCAGAGACTTCCGCCTGACCGACATCCATGGGAACGTCGTGCATCAAGTGATCGCTTAAGAAGTTTATTCACGGCCACAACCGCAGCCACATTCTGAACGAACGAATACGCCGATCGCACATACGCCAACGGCGTTTCATTCCAAAGCCCAGGGTTCGCGGCGAAGCTGCGTACCCTGGGTCCCGGCTGTGTCTACCCCTAAATTAAATCAGTTCCGGCATCGGCTCGTAGCCATCGACCAAATAGTGCGGGCGGCCAGTCGGGTCATTGACCGTGGTGGTCAGCGGGTTGATACCCAATTGATGATAAAGAGTGGCGAAGACCTCGCCGAAATGCACAGGACGTTCCGCGATTTCGCCACCCAAACGATCTGTGGCACCAATGACTTGTCCCGTGCGCAGTCCGCCGCCGGCCAGCAAACCACCGCCAACGCGCGGCCAGTGGTCTCGACCAGCGTCCTTGTTGATGATCGGGGTTCGACCAAACTCACCCCAAGCGATTACCGAGACATCTTTATCGAGTCCCCGGGCGTGTAGGTCTTCTACCAGGGCACTTAGACCTTGATCAAACTGCGGAGCATGCGTGTTCTTGAACTCTGAGAAGTTGCTGCTGTGAAAATCCCAGCGGCCGAAGTTCAGCGTAACACAACGAGCGCCGGCTTCGACCAAACGACGGGCCAACAAGAAGTGTTCTAGATTGCGTGGCGCGCCATCACCATAGTTCTTCGTGTCACCTTGTCCATAACGCTCGCGCGTGGCTGGATCTTCCTGCGACAGATCCAAGGCTTCACGCAATCGACTCGAGGTCAGTAAATTCATCGCTTGTTGCTGAAACGAGTCTAAACCGCTCATCGAGCCTGAGGCGTCGATGTCACGACGGATACGGTCTAACGATCCCAACAATGATCGACGGTCGGAAAGCCTGTCGGCGGAGATGCCCTGCAACTGCATGTTGGCCATGGCTTCCCCATTGGGTCGAAACGCGCTATTGGCCACACCTAAAAAGCCTGGATGTCCAGGTGAGCCATATGGTGGATGACCAGTCTTTGGACAAAGTCCGATGAACGGCGGAACTTCAGGCGTTCGTGCGCCTTGCAATTTGGCCAGCGTGGCCCCAAGCGATGGCCATTCACCAGGCACTTGTTTACGTTTCGATCGGCCCGTGTAACAAATGTACGAATCATGGTCACCATCTGGCGAACCGTAAACGGAACGCAGCGGTACCAACTTGTCCATGATCTTGGCCAACCGCGGCAGATGTTCGCAAATCTGTATACCAGCCACATTCGTTGGTATGGGCTTGAACTCACCACGAATTTCAGACGGTGCCGACATCTTCAGATCGTACATGTCCTGGTGCGGTGGCGCGCCGCACATGTAGATCATGATGACGGCTTTACGCGAGTTGCGGACGCCATTGGCCTGCTCAGCCCGCAGCAGATCGGGCAAAGCCATACCACCCAGCCCCAGGGCTCCAACAGTCAGCAGTTCGCGGCGCGTCCAACCAGTGCAGAGCCTCTGCGGCTTTCCGTAGATTGAAAACATACGATCTCCTAGTGGGAAGGCGGAACTTAGGCAGGAGTCAACGGTGGTGAGTGCCTTGCGAGGCAATAGGCGGGAAGACTCCAGTATATAGGGGCGGCGCAGCCAAAACCATACAAGTTGACTACCGGCGGTTCGAGAACCATCGACTACAGGACGTTCCAGGCGTTTTCTAGCGTCGATCATGAGTCGGGCTAAACCGTACGCTAGCGCTAGCGACTGATTAGAAGCGGCACGGCGCGAGCCGTCCGGTACCGACGTTGATTTGCTAGGAAACTCACCGTACGGCTTGCGCCGTTACG
>JADLDX010000892.1 GCA_020846515.1 Pirellulaceae bacterium | reverse complement strand
CAAGGTAGAGACGACACCTTTAACGCCCGTGGATGACTCGAGCGTCGAATCCCAACTCATGCAGCAGATGAGCCGCGGCACAATCAAGTTCGACATGGATAAAGGTCGACTGATCAGCAAGCAACTCGACTGGGATGATGAAGTGGTGGGCTTTCGCGGCGCCGAAACCGCACTGAAGTATTCAGCTCGTTTTACCGAAGAGTCGCTCGACGAGCCGTCGAACGTCAGCGCTCTACCGGCCGCAACCAAACGCTAAGTCGGGCTAAACCGGACGCTAGCGCGCCCAGCGGCTGATCAGCCGCTGGGCGATAGCCCACGGTTTTCTTACGTAGCCACCGTCGCCAGACGGTGGTCTTGGCTGGAGGTCGTCCTTAATCAGGCTAAACCGGACGCTAGCGCGCTTGCGGCTGATCAGCCGCAGGGCGATATCCACCGCTTGGCAGCGGTGGCTACTGCGCCGTTGGCAACTTGGCTACCTTGTCTGCGGGCCATTTGCCATCAGCCAGTGGCACGGCGACAAGCTTGGCAGGATCAACGACCACATGACGTACGCGTTTGCGATTCCATGTGTAAACGATGTGCACCAGGCCATCGGTTGTCTGAATGATCGCAGGGTAGGAATACTCGCCTTTGGATTGCTCGAGCGTCAATACGGCTTGCCAATCTTTGGCATCGTCTGACACAGCCAGCCCGAGATGCTCGCGGCCTTTGGGACTGGGACCATTGCGAATGGTATGGTTGTAAACCAACAGATGCTTGCCGCTCGTAAGCGTTACCGCATCAATACCCGAGTTCGGATTGGGTAATGATGAAGCCTCAAACTTGGACCAGCTCTTGCCAGCATCATCAGACCACAGTTGCCAGACGCGACCGTCGGCTTGACCATCGCGACACAACATGCCCAATTTATCACCTCCCAATTGGACGATCGTGGGTTGAATGGCCCGAATCTTCTTGCCATCGTTCAGCGGACCAACTTTCATCCAGGTCTTACCAGCATCGCTAGTGGATTCCATATGCACGGTCCAGCCGTCGGCTTCATCGCTGCTGGGACACAATAACGTGCCATCAGCCAACTGAACGGGCTTGTTCTTGACCGGCCCGATCCCGTTGTTGGGCAGCTTCTGGCGATTGCCCCAAGTGCGACCATCATCGCTGGAGGTGATCACCTCACCCCACCAGTTATTCGGTGCTGGTCCAACCTTGAAATACAACGCCAAGGGACCATCTTTAGGTTGGAACAGAACTGGGTTCCAAGTCGGATATCGCAATTTGTCGTTCTGAACTCCATTGGCGACCTCAACGGGTGCCGTCCAGGCATTGTTCTCATAGCGACTGACCCAAATACCAACGTCAGGATGCTTTTCGTACGTACCACCAAACCAGGCGGTCATCAACGTTCCCGCTTTCGTCTGCACAATCGTGGCAGCATGGCATTCGGGAAATGGAGCCGATTGATAGATGAATTCATGTTTCAGCACCGACGATTGGGACCAGGCCGTGGCTGAAACCAACGCCCAGGATAGGAAAGACAGCCCACCCGCCAAAGAGTGTGTCCAAAGTTTGTGCATGTTGGATCTCGTGAGAATAGGGGAAGAGTTGCTTCGGTCAGGCAACAGAGTTGAGATTATAGCAAAAACCGCCCGCGCTTCGGCGCAGCATCTTAGCCGCCAATTGGGCAAAGATCGCAAGATGGGCACTCTTAATTCTTTTTCTGTCCCCCTTTTTCTGTCTCTCGACTTCAATTCTTCAAAGCTGTACAGGCCGGAGGAAGACAGAAAAAAGGAGGACAGAAAAAAGGAACAAATCGATCTGGTTATTGCGAATCGACTCAAACCGTGACTGCCGGCGATTTCGTTAGAATGGACGCATGGAGTCTCTTATTATTGCTTGCCTGGTGTTCGCACGCATTGCGGCCACCACCTGGGCGAACGTAGTCCAAAAAAGGCAGCTCACCCCTGCGAATCAATCGCCGTTGGCGTTGTTTACGGCCGTTTGGGGTTGGATGACGCTGCTAACGCTCCCGTGGTGGCTAGGCACGTTTTCCCTGGGCACACAGTTCTGGAGCTGGATGTTGCTGGCCTGCCTTTTGGAAGTCCCCGGCAATGTCCTGCTGCTACGATCGCTCAGGGCTACCGATCTCTCGATCTTCGCGCCGCTCAGCAGTGCCAAGCCGGCCATCAGCTTGCTGCTGGCATGCATTCTGTTTGCAGAGTTGCCAAGTTGGCCAGGCATGCTGGGTGTCGCCATCATTCTGCTGGGCTCGCTCTTGCTGACGGTAGGACCACGAGACTCCGCCAGTTCGCCCATCTCCATCGCTCAAAAGCGAGCCGGGGTGCGCGATCGCCTCCTCTCCGTACTGCTGACCGCCATGGCCTCGGTCTTCCTGAAACGCACCCTTGAGGACGCTGGTCAATGGCAAGTGCTCTCGGCCTGGTGTTTACTCAGCTGGCTACTGGCAGCCGGTTGGACAATCAGTGCAACAGCACTCGAATCTCGTCGGCGCCTACGAACTAGCACAATCAACATCGCAAGCACCAACCCAGTTGCCAGACCAGTTGCCAAACCACGCCCGCTAACAACGCACGTCTGGGTTGCCGTCACGATGTTGGTCATGCAAGGCTGCACCATCGCACTGTTTGCGCGCATGCATGTGGGTTACGCATTAGCTCTGTTCCAAATCGGCAGTTTGGTCGGCGTCTTTGTGGGCCATCGCCTATTCGGCGAAGGCGATCTGGTGCGGCGCACTCTGGCAGCGCTGGTCATGGTGGCCGGTGCGCTGCTGATCGTGCTCTTTCCAGAGTAGGTCAGCCTGATTTTAGGTAGCCAACGCTGCCAAGCGGTGGATTTGGTTTCCAGACGAGTCCACCGTCTGGCGACGGGTGGCTACGAAGTTTGAAAAGACTGTCCACCGTCTGGCGACGGTGGCTACGAAGCATCAAGCCCGAGTGATCCACACGTCGACCTGGCTTTCACCGACCAGGACACGTTTGGCATCAGACTTGGCCGATTGCTCCAAGCGAATCTGATTGGCCAGCGTTTCATTAGCAATGTAATCATGCCACTGCGTAATGGCCTGGGACAGTTCTTGATCTGCATTGGCCACCTGAATCTCGATACGATCTTCGATCTGCAGATCAGCATCTTTCCGCAGTTGTTGAACATGGCGTACCAGATCGCGCATCATGCCTTCGCGCATCAATTCAGGCGTCAGCACTGTCGACAGGGCTACTTGAATACCGCGATCCTCACCGTATACCCAGCCCTCTGAGTTGACGGCGTCGACCAACACATCATCCAGCCCCAAGGCGAGTGCTTGTCCGTCAATGGTCACGGCCACTGTGCCGCCAATTCGCAGAGGTGCCAGTTGCTCAGGCGTAGCCTTTTGCAAGAACTCTCGAATGGGAGCCGACAGCTTGCCATACTTTTGACCCAGCGTCTTCAAATTGGGTTTGTAGTTGTAGGTCACCAAATTGCTGAGCGTCTCAGCCGAACTCAACGACTTAATATGCAGTTCATCCAGGATCACATCGCGCAAGCTCTCGATGGCCTCGACGCTGGCCCCATCGCCACTGACGGCAAAGCGTATCTCGGCCAAAGGTTGACGTACGCGTTGTCCCGCATCATCTCGCAATTTGTGACCCAAACGCACGACGCGCTGCGCGGCCAGCATGCGTTCGTTCAATTTTGGATCCAGCAAACTCGGATCGACCTCCGGGTAATCGCACAGGTGCACACTCTCGGGCATAGCGTCGCTAGTGGATTTGAAACTGCGGGCCAGATTTTGATACATGCGTTCGGTCAAAAACGGGATGCACGGTGCCAACAGCTTCGTCAAACTCAACAACGTCGAATACAGTGTTTGATACGCAGCCCACTTGTCCGAATCACTGGCATCACGCGAGCGCCAAAAACGTCGACGATTGCGGCGAATGTACCAATTGGATAAATCGTCGATGAACTCAGCGCAAGCCGCGCACATTTCCGAAACGTGAAAATCATTCAATCGTTCGCGGCTGGTGGCGATCAATTGCTGCAGTCGCGACAAGATCCAGCGATCGATCTCTGGTCGATCGGCAACAGGCACTTGCGGTCCTGAAGGATCGAAGCCATCGGGAATCGCGTAGTTGATAAAAAACGCGTACGAGTTCCAGAGTGGAATCAGAATCTGCCGTCGGATGTCATCGGCCGGCTGACTGGTCACCTGGCAGATTGGTTCCCCCTCTTGGGTTTGATCCATCGGCCCGTCCATGGTCTGGACAGTGACGCGTTTATCTTTGGCTCGCTTGCCAAATCGCAAATCAGATCCGGGCGACTGGGCCAAGAACATCCAACGCATCGTATCGACGCCCAACTGCTCGGCGGCTTCTTCAAACCAGATCGCCGTACCATCGGACTTGTGCATAGCCTGGCCGCTTTCATCCATCACCAGGCGATGTCCCAGCAATGTTTTGAACGGAGGCGTATTATCCATCATCGTGCCCATGGCCAATAGCGCATAACACCAGTTGCGGAATTGGCCAGGAAAACACTCGGTTACGAATTCAGCCGGGTACCACTCTTTCCAAGCTGTTGGATTGGTCAAGTATTGCAGCGTGGAAAACGGCACGATGCCCGCGTCCAACCAGGGATTGCCGACATCGGGCACGCGCGACATGAGTCGGCCGGTTTTGGGATTGCGAATCTTGACCTGATCGATCCAAGGTCGGTGGGGCGAATTATCTCCGAACTCTTGCCAACCTTCGACCGCGCGCTCCTTCAATTCCGCTAACGAACCGATAACTTCGAAATCATATTTTGGTTCTCCAGCCTCTTCGTATTCTTCGAACCAGATCGGCAGTGCCAACCCCCAGAAACGCTTCTTGGAAATCATCCAGTCGCTCATGTTGGATAACCAGTCCAGCTCGCGCTGCTGGCCATCCATGTTCGCAGGCAACCAGCGGATCTGTCGCACAACCTCTTTGATCTCTTCGCGCCAGTCCATGTTGATGAACCACTCGTCCACCAAACGGAAGACCAGTTCGTCGCCCGTGCGCCAGCAATGCGGATAGATGTGCGGATAATCTTCTGTAGCGACCAGGAAGTGATTGGTCTTGAGATGTTCAAACACTTTTTCCGTCGTCGACTTATCAGTGGCCTTTAAACCCGTGAAGTCGCCGAAGCCGGGCAGATAGGTTCCGTCGGGTCCCAGCGGCGCGATAGGCACCAGTCCTTGTGCCTGGCCCAGATGGTAGTCGACGTCACCGCAACCAGGCGCGATGTGCACGATGCCGGTACCTTCACCGGCTACCACGTTGGGGTTGCCTTTCGAGTCGCGACCGCCATCGATGACCCGGTGGCATTGGACAGCCGATTTGGTGGCCGCTGCACCGCGCAAGATGCCGCTGGGATATCCACCTGGCTGTTGCTGAGCCGGCAGATGATCGAACGGACCAATGTACTCCAAGCCCACGAGTTCCTTGCCGAGCACTGTACCTTCCAGTTCGTAACCGCCTTGCTCTTTAAAAATCTGCGCGATCGTCTTGAGCTTGCCCACGCCTTTGGGCCATTCCCATTCGGGTCGACCGAAACCTTGTTTGAATTCTGTTTGGAGGCGTGCGAACTCCAAGTTGTCTTCGGCAAAATAATAAAGCGCTCCATCGCGTTTGCTGCGTAGCCGGACATATTTCAGATCGGCATTCACGGCCGCAGCCACATTGCTGGTCAAGGTCCAGGGGGTTGTCGTCCAGACCAACAAATACTCTTGGTTGCGATCCTTCAGCGGAAAACGCACGAAGACCGACTTATGCACGGTCAATCGACGACCATCGGCCACTTCCATTTGACTGTAGGCTGAGCCTGCGCGGCCCGACCAAGGCATGACGTCAAAGCCCCGATAGATTTTGCCGCGTTCAAAGCACTTTTTGAGGAAGCACCAGATCGTTTCATTATTCTGAGTCGAGAAGGTAAAGTAGCTGCCTCCCCACTCCGCATTGCCCAGCCGCGCCACCAATTCATGGGCCTTGCCTTGGACAACTTGTCCCGAAGGCGTCTTGAGCGTGGCCAGTTCTTGGGTACCAAGTTTTTCCGACAAGCCGCGGAGCTGGTCGGGGTGATCCCAGTCCATCCAATACCCCAGCCGCATCGATTGCTCGGTTTGACGTGCGGCGTATTTGAGTACGCGTTTCTTGCATTCGTTGGAGAAGTGATCGATACCAAAGGCTTCAATGCGGCTCTTTTCGCCCAAGCCCAACTGTTTCTCGACTTCCACTTCGACCCACAATCCTTGGCAGTCGAAGCCATTTTGGTATCGCAGCTCATGGCCGGTCATAGCCCGAAAGCGTTGGAAAACGTCTTTAAGCGTGCGACCCCAAGCATGATGGACCCCCATGGGATTGTTGGCCGTGATTGGCCCATCCATAAAGCTCCACTTGGGTTTGCCTTTGTTTTTCTGTCGCAGTTGATCGAAAATGCGATTTTGATTCCAGAATTTCAGAACCGAGTGTTCGCCTTGCACAAATGCGGAATCGCTAACTCGCTCAAACATGAATCTCATTCCTTGTCCGCCCCGGCGGTCACCGCCCGGCGGATGGTCAAGTGTAGTAGTACTGCCTCGATAGCCCCTAAATCCTATCGGCCCAGCCCTATTCTCGCCAGCACGAGAAACTCGAGCCCGGTCGCCTTGGGGGCTCGCCAGTGCACCGCCCTTACGCTGGCGATCACGTTTCCGCTAAAATATGGTTTCGCTTCAGGCGCCGACTGTATTAAAGGAGCAACATGTCGCACGTTTCAGGACCCCGCATCGTCACCACTACTCCACGTCCCGAGTTTCCCAAACGTGCCATTGTCACGGCCGGCATGCCGTACGGTAATAAAGACCTGCACTTTGGCCACGTCGGCGGTGTCTTTATCCATGCCGACGCTTATGCGCGATTTCTGCGCGATCGCATCGGCCCTGAGAACGTGATCTTCGTTTCCGGGACCGATTGCTTTGGCTCGCCAATCGTCGCCGACTTCGCGGATAAACTTGCCAAGGGCGAAGCGTCAGGGACCTTAATTGAGTTTGTGGAGCAAAACCATCAACGTCAGCGCGAGACGCTGGCCGCCTACTCTATCTCGCTGGACACCTTTGCCGCGTCGGCTCTCGAACCCTACCATGCGATCCATCGCGAATTAGGGGCAGACATTCTGCGAACGCTGCACGCCAATGGATGGCTAGAACAGCTAACGACTTCACAGTTTTACGACGCTAAAAAAGGTACGTTTCTTAATGGCCGCCAGGTCGTAGGTCGTTGTCCCATCGAGGGCTGTCAAAGCGATAAAGGTTACGCCGACGAATGCTCGCTAGGTCATCAATATGAGCCCAGTGAGTTGATCAATCCGGTCAGCGTGTTAACCGGCGACAAGCCCGAGATGCGCGATGTAACCAATTGGTACTTGTCGGTCGAGCCCTTT
>JADLDX010000891.1 GCA_020846515.1 Pirellulaceae bacterium | reverse complement strand
GGCCCATCGGGCGTCGGCAAATCTACCTTGCTCGGTTTGCTCATGCGCTTACATGATCCTCAATCCGGCCAGATTCATTTCGATGGAGCGGATCCGCGCCACTGGACGTTGCAGTCCCTGAGAGCGCAGTTCGGCATCGTGCTTCAAGAATCGGCCATCTTCGCAGAGACTGTTCATGAAAACATCGCGTTGAGTGTTCCAGATGCCAGCCGAGAACAAGTGGTAGCGGCTGCCAAGATCGCTCAAGCACACGACTTTATCACCGCTCTCGAGAACGGATACGATACGATTCTTGGTGAGCGCGGCTCGAATTTATCTCAAGGGCAGCGTCAGCGTTTAGCCATTGCCCGAGCTACATTGACCGACACGCCGATCCTGATGTTGGACGAACCAACCTCGAATCTCGATGCGGAAAACACTCAGAAAGTTATCGCGGCCTTGCGAAACGCTGCCAAAGGTCGCACGACTCTCGTGGTTACCCACGACTTGCGACTGGCGGCTGAGATGGATCGGGTGCTTGTTGTGGGCTCGCGCGGGCAACATGAATTCGGATCGCCCTCCGAGTTACTAGCTGCTGGTGACATGTATGCCAGACTTGTTTCCATCGACAGTCAGACCAAACCAAGCGTCCAACCTGGCCAGGCTGTGCGCTGCTAAGTACGTCGGCACGAGCCTTCGCGGAATAAAGGCGGATGCGTTGTAGAAGAATTCCGGTGGGCGGCCGCTTCAAATACTAAATGACTTAATCGCGAATCGGACGTGTCGATATGTTTAGCCACAGTATCTTAGAACGGGAGCGTTCGCTGGTTGGACTTGAAGTCCTGTTGGATCCTGAATTAACCGCTCGCGCGATCCAGGATTGCGGCGTGCCGCTCGATGGAGGTCTACAAACTGAATACCTCAGATACAAACCAGGCCGACGCTGCATCAGCCTGGTAAGAGCCAAAGTAGCCGGCACGGAACAACGCTTCGTCTTGTCGGCTTTTCCGCCGTCTCATTTCGCCAAACAGCTTGCTAAAACTTCCGATGCGCAAACCCAGGGTAAGTGTTGGCAAACCATAGCCCACAGGCTTCGGATCGACCGGTTTCCGTATGACCCGGGGCTGCGGCACATTCAAAAGTGCTTCGATGAACGTGAGCGAAGTCGACTGCTGCGCCGGGTGATGGGACGCGACGCTCGACTCGATCAAATCAGCCTGGAAACGCT
The DNA here is from genome assembly GCA_020846515.1 of Pirellulaceae bacterium. Classification (GTDB taxonomy): domain Bacteria; phylum Planctomycetota; class Planctomycetia; order Pirellulales; family Pirellulaceae; genus Aureliella. The sequence goes on along the minus strand of JADLDX010000891.1, from coordinate 3,169 downwards.
AGCCTATAAACCGGGTCGCCGCTTCGTGACGTCTGTTCGACTCGAGAACGATTCCACGTCGAGCACTCAGGCAGAACCTCTCTATACCTTGAAATTCTATGCGGGCTCGCTGTTTAAACATACGCTTCGCCGTCTACAGTCGATGCAGTCTGTAGATATCGAATCGCCAAAAGTTGTGGCCAGCCATGAGCACTATCAAGTGATTGCTTTTGATTGGATTCATGGACGACTGTTGGCAGACATCGTCGAGAGTGACCAGGTCGACGACTCGCTCCTGATGGAAGTTGGCCATCAGTTGGCTCGAGTTCACAACTGTCGTCCAACCACGCCGGCAAACCCATCCGCCTCGGCCCACGATCTGAGTGACCTGGCCGAGTACATTGGGTTTCTCTGTCCGGATCTGGCGGTACTGGCTGAGAAGACTGTGCGTGTGACGCAAGTCCGATTGGCCGACTCGCAGCAGCAGTCGACTTTCATTCACGGAGACTTCTACGCCAAACAAGTCTTGGTCGACGGCAGCGCGGTGAAGTTCATTGACTTTGATCAAGCCGGTTTGGGCAATCCCTATCAAGACGTTGGTAACTTTGTGGCGAAGCTTTATTGGCAAAGTATTCGTCTAGGCAAGAGTGTCTCACACCTGAGTGCGCAGGCAGATGCTTTTTTGCTCGGCTACCGCGGGCACTTCAGGGGATTTGATGAGCAAGACTACCGGGTGCACCTGGCTGCTGGACTCATCCGCTGTGCTACTCATCCATTTCGGCGCGCCATGCAAAATTGGCCTGATGCCACGCGTCAACTACTGATGCTGGCTCAGCACGCCCTGCATCCTGCGTCGGCATGGCACGAGCCTGGAAACATGCTGGAGCACGCTTAGTATGCTGGTCGCGAACGAAACAGAATTGATCAGCGATGCCTGCGATCTGGCCTATGTCAATGACATGCTCGTCAATGAGGCAGCCCTTGAGCCCGTCGTTCGTGGCCTTCAGGTTCAGTCGGCATGCGTCCTGCGGCACAAAGTAGGTAAACGCTGTTTGATTCGTTATACCGGAACGGATGCCAGAGGCGCAGATCTAGTTTTGCTGGGCAAAATCAGATTTAAGGGGCTTGATCACGTATCAGCCGCTGTGCAGCGCGAATTGTATGCTGCGGGTTTTAATGGATCCGACGGTCTGAGTGTTCCGCGAGTCTACGGCGAGTTGCCTTTGTTAAGGATGTGGATACAAGAGTTCGTTGCCGACGCCGTACCCATGACTGTCAGTTCGAGTGAGTTTGTCTCTGCCCAGCATCGCGTGGCCTGTGCTGTGGCGCGGTTGCATCAAACCTCAATGGGGTTGGCCAGACATCATACGGTCGGTGATGAATTAGCGTTGCTACAAAATCGCTTCGATCAACTCAGACGCAGTCGACCGGAACTTGTTGGACTTATAGACAGTTTGCAAGACACGGCTTCGAGAATCGCCGAGGAGTTGTCGCGCAGGACGCTATATAGCACCATTCACCGCGATTTCTATTTCGATCAAGTATTATATTCGGACTCGCAAGTTGTCCTGGTGGACTGGGATCAATGCTGCCTTGGTCCGCCGGAATTGGATGTGGGCAATTACGTGGGCCACTTGCGAGAGCTGGCCATTCGCACGCCGCAGTTTGCAGAAGCCTGTGGAGCGGCTGAAGAGGTATTCATGGGCGCTTATTTCAAGGCAATGCAGCCGGCCAGCCGCGCAGCGGCCGAACTTTGGGCCAACCTCACGCTTGCCCGTCACGTGTCGCTCAGCACGCTATTGCCAAATCGATCTCACACTACGATTGCTTTGGCCGAGCAAGCATTGTTGGCCAAACAAACATTGTTGGCCAAGTAAATTTCGTTGGCCAAGCAAAGATTGTTGGCCATTGCTGCTGGCGAACAATGCGATGTATACCTGGAAGGGTACGTTTGAGCTCGCGTTGAATCCGCTCAGCGGTCAGTATGTCCAGCGAGCTTCCGGTCCGACATCGTCGGTTTCGTCTCGCCTAGTGTGGACCCGCATGCTAGGTGGTGTGGGGGCCGCGTTCAGCAATGGCCGTGGGTACCCGATTTATGTGCATCTATTCTCTGCGTGAATCGCCCCGCAATGTGGGCAAAACCCAAAGAAGAATTCTACATCTTCCGAGTATTGATCCCACACGTCGCCAAGGTGCTGTTTCGAAGCCGAGATCAATGCAATTGGTGTGATTGAAGATTGGCAATCGCCACCAAATGAGTTTGACCAATCGCAATCTGGGTTTCGGCATAGGCTCCAAACTGGTCCCTGGCAGGTCTCGAATGTGCCACCGATCCGCCAGAAATCCTCACCACCGCATTGCCTCAAACGAAAGCGGTCCAGCCATGAAAGTTTGGCATCAAAATGGCTATCCAGCGCGTGGACGAGTCGCTCTTGGCCGTAGGAAAGTTTGACGAGGGACGCTTTTGTTGAGGGCAACTGGTCGTGATCTACATATGGGTCATCAGCGTAGCATTCTGATAAATGATGGACCTTGATTCGTTCGTTCGAAATCACGGTGTATTGAATCTCGCCACCACCGGCGCCATAGAGCAGCGGATACAAAAGAGGAAGTTTTGAGAAACAGTCCGATTCAATCGGGCACCGAGGATCTCTTGTGTCGAGCGTGATGAAATGATGGATAGGCTTTTCCAGTTGTACGCCGTCAATCAGGAGGTCGTGCCGTGCGCCTCCCACAATATGTGGTCCGGCGGCACCAAACCGAACACGGCTAGTTCTTACTCCACTTCGCGCACGAAGTAGACGTTGTCTCGTTGTGTAGTCCATAAGTAGATAACGACCGAAATCGCCCGGTTGCCCCCAAGTGACTCTGATTTCAGGTAACGCCCGATCGGCAACTCGGGTGCATTTTTAGGTTCGTCGGCGTTGTTCGCCAGGCTGAGTATGGCTACGAATTGCACTTGTGAGTGGAGGCTGGATTTTACCAGAACCACCACCAGTTTTCTTTAAGCCATTCTATAAAGCCTGCACCGAGGAAGTAGCCGAGTGCCGCACACAAAACTGCGCCGATTAGAATAGTGTCGCCAGTGAAAAAAGGCGGTTCGTCAAAGATGAACATGCATGCGCCGAGACCAAGCCCACCACCGCACAAGCCGCCGAGAAGTGTTCCGGCGATGATGTTACCAACATGG
>JADLDX010000890.1 GCA_020846515.1 Pirellulaceae bacterium | reverse complement strand
GCAATCGTGAATTTTGATATTTCAGCCAATCTGTTAAAGCGCATCGTGCCCAAAACCCATTCGAAGTGGGCCTTGTGGGAAAAAAAGAATCTTAATATTCATCGTGGACTGATTGGCATTAACTCACCGCCCGTCAAATCCATACACGACTTGGCTCGTCAAGTCCGCGAAGGCGTCCGCGATGAGTTTCGACCCAACTGGTTTCGAGGCTTCGGCTTTGGGACCATCATTCGCTTTCAAGAAGTACCCAGTGACTTCAGCGAGATCTGCCAGCATATCGACACCCGAAACAAAAAGGGTGGTGTTTGGCAGTGGGCTGTTGTGTGCTTGGAAGAAGATAAAGTAGCCATCGCCATTCACACCTGGCTGCATGGCTACCTTCGCCCCGTGTACGACTCGGTGCTCGAACAACTGGCGGCCAACGGTTATCAGTGCCACGCGTCGGATGCTGAGATGGATGCGCTGATTGCCAAGCTCCAGAAGATTGCCGACACCTGCCGGATGATCCAACGAGTCGCCGGAGTCATCACTTAACCAGAGCATGCGGTAACCAAGTACTTCGGCACCCAACCACTCGATTCCTCAACCACTGCGCGAGCAATCCCACCTTCGCCACACGCCAAGTAGCTGTTCCGCGACGTGGGCAGCGGTCATGGAAAGCATCTGCCGAACGCAGCCAGAAGAAGCGGGTTACCGCGGACACGGATTTGTAGCGTCAGCAATAACCAGCCGATAGATGCCTCCTTGCGCAGCAGACGCAACCAGCCGCGCGATGTAGCGGTGATGCGTAAATCAGGCTGGCCCACAAGTCCCTCGGTCACGTAAATTTTCTCAGCCTTGATTTCAACAGTACATGCGGCCGCTTCCGCGCCCGTGAATCGAAAGTGGTAGCGTGCGGAGAGACCTTTGGCCTTGCCTGGTTGAAAACCATGACGCATCAATTTGATGAATAACCGAGTGGAAGTCGGTCGCAACACGGCGCCAACGTACCTGACATGTTTGTGTGGAAAACGCTTGCGAACATATGCCTCGGCATCGGAGCGAGGCTGTACGTATACAGGTTCTATTTTCGACTGCAATGGCTTGACGATCTGTGTCAGAAAGCCCGCGCGGTTTTCTAGAAACGGCTTTAGTACATCTTCACCCGCTGGGCAGACACTCAAACAATATGCAGCCTTGTAGCCTGGGCCGTACGCTAGAGACTGCCACATCGAGACGCTTTCGTTATCCGTGACCTTTTGGCGATAGGCCACAGGACTTGAACTGCCAGCAATCGCTTCCACCCAGTCGGTAAACCCGCTCATGAATTCGCGATAGTTATGTGAGTAGCAGGAAGAAAAGTTGAACTCACCGTCAGGTGAAATCGCGCCGACTGGGCACGCGGCTACGCACAACTTGCAGTTCACACATGGATTGAAATCGACTGGTGTTCCTTCTTCAGCGACCTCAACGTCGATGAGCACGGTCCCCAATAAAATGAAACTGCCAAATTTGGGATGGATCACGTTGCGGTGCAATCCCATTTGTCCCAGTCCAGCCGCCACAGCTAGTGGCTTGAGCGAGATGGACCACATCTTGCCTGGAAACCGATCCATCTCCATCGGAAACGCCATCGGTGGATTTACAGCTCGAATGCCACGCGCCGATAACTCCGTCACGACCCGCCGCGAGACGTCATTGATCGCATCACCCGTTTCATGGAATTCGTGGTTGGCCACGTTGCGAGCCGGACTGCGCACCGAGTCAGGATTCATCCGGCAAACAAAGCATATCAGCGACTTGACTTCCGGAAACAACCGCAAGATATCCTCACGCTCGTCGTCCAACTCGACCCGCTGCAAGCCGACAAAGCCCACATCGGCCGCGCCGGCGTTCAAGCAAATCTCCCTCAGCTCGTCCGCAGGTATGCGTGTCGCCCGAGGAACAACAGGCTGCTTGCGCAGGGCGATCACGGTTGGATGATCCTCAGCCATGGTCTACTCAAACTCCTCAGATGAGTGCTACCACTTGCGGTTTGCAAGTGCCACGCTTGCAGTTTACAAGTGAGAAGACTCATGTCAAGATGGAAGTGTCTAAAATTGGGTCAGAGCGTTGAGTCACTCAGGTTCGAGTAGGTTGACGTTCAGGCGCAATCCGACGTGCCGAATGGCCGGCTAGGTTGCAGGTCTCGAAGTCAAGTTCCGGATAGCCTAAAGAGAAAGTCGATGAAGTCAGAAAAACACAAGCGATCACCCTGCCCAGTGGCCTGCGTGTTGGATATCCTGGGTGACAAGTGGACGTTGCTGATCGTTCGCGACATGTTATTTGGTCGCACGTACTTCAACGAATTCTGTCGATCACCAGAAGGCATTGCCACGAATATCTTGGCTGACCGACTGGAAAAACTTGTGCACCAGAAATTGGTGGAGAAGTATACGACCACAGAGATAGCTGGACGGGATGCATATCGCCTGACTAGTAAGGGCAAGTCACTCAAGCCGGTCTTGGATGCCGTAGCCAAATGGGGATTGGCCAACATAGAAGGCACTGAGGCAAAGTTAAAGTCGACCGGCAGCCCGTAGGCGAATCGCTCCGCGACTCGTTCAACCCCAAGCCAACTCAGAATCTACGCTCCTACGATACAATGTGCTTGTCAGGCTACCCATGTCAGCACCCGCTTTACTGAGGTCCAGTGAGCAATCCCGTTTGCAAATAGCACTCCGCATGGCACACAGAAAGCTAAATCTACCGGAAAAAATTTGCGCTCATTGCTTACGTCCGTTTGCCTGGCGGAAAAAGTGGGCCAAGGTTTGGCATGAGGTTCGTTTCTGTAGCGATCGCTGTCGAAAGGCCGCCAAGATAGGCAACACATCGACTGGTAACTAGTTGGGCAGCTTCACGTTTCAAACTAGGTAGCCACCGTCGCCAGACGGTGGATGCGGCTGGAGGCGCAATCCACCGCTTGGCAGCGGTGGCTACCTGAAATCGCTGGCAAGTCACAACGTGCCCATCCTAGCGATTACTTGATGCATAAAGTACTTTACTCAAGCCACGTACTCCTTGAATTGGATCCGCAGTCAATTTGTAATGACGTATACAACCAGGCGGGACATCGTGATGGACATGTCTGGAGCGCGGACGACTCGCCGTCATTTCGGAGCCCGGAAAGAAATGCTCATGCACTCCCCAAGCTCAAGTTCAAGCTTGTTACGACTGCTGATGTTGGTGACGATTGTTCTCAACATGGCAATTCAAGCCTACTGCATTGGACCAACCGACCCACCTCATCGCGTTATCGTATCGACCGATATCGGCGGTACCGACCCCGATGACTTTCAGTCGCTGGTACATCTGCTGGTTTATGCGGATTGCTTCGACCTGGAAGGGCTCATCGCCTCCCCGTACGGACCGGGGCGAAAGCGTCATATCCTGAATGTTATCGACTGCTACGAGCGGGACTATGCGTCTTTAAAGACTTACTCTTCCGCCTATCCTACAGCTGACCAGCTGCGT
>JADLDX010000889.1 GCA_020846515.1 Pirellulaceae bacterium | reverse complement strand
GCCGAGTCAACAGTCATGGACGCGCAGGTCGATAGCGAAACCAGTAGTAATCAGCCAGCGGCCGAACCAACGAAGCCGACACCATCCAAGAAGCCTGGCAAGCTACCTCCGCGCGAGGCCAAGCCTGTTACTGGTTCTTCGAAGGACGCTGCCAGCGAAACGTTGCGTAAGTTCTTCGGCGGTCGGTAAGGGCTCAGAAGCAAAGAGCTCAGTAGTTAGGGCTCAGCGGTAAGAGATCAGCAGTACGAAATCAGCGGTAAGCGATCGGGCATTGCTTTCAAGGGAATCCCTGTTATGCCCTCGAAATGTCGAGTTCTTCTGGCAGTCGTTACTTATTGTCTGACTCTGGTCGCGCCTGCTTCCATAGTCTGGGCACAAGCCAATGTGCCCAGTCTCATCACGCTGAAAGATGGTACGCGCATCGGTCCTGGGATACTGCACGACCATGCGACCATCAGCAAGAACTCGATGGCTCAAGGCCAAACCGAGACAGTATCCAACTCGATCCGGTCGATCGATGACGATCTGCGCGTGACCTATTTCAATGTGCACCGCGTGGCGAATGTCGTGCCAGCGGTGGGCTCCGCTCTGGAAGAGATCGTCTTGCCGGCCAGCGCCGAAGTCATGAATCCTGGCGGTGGGCTGGCCATTCAAAGCGTCGTCTATGTCGAACGCTTTAACAGATACGGTCGTCGGATTTATAGCGTCGTTGGTCCCAAAGGCAGGCAAGACATTCTGCAGGGCATAACACATCTGACGCCGTTGTACGCTCGAGTCCAGACACTGCGTGGTCAGCAGGTGCCGTATTGGGATCAGCGCATAGCGACCAGTACCATTAGTTCCGAGGCGTTGAAGACGATTCTGCATCACGAGTTGAACTTGGATCGCGCTAGCGATCGCATGCGACTGTTTCGGTTCTATCTGCAATGTGAACGATACTTGGATGCCCAAGCTGAACTGGTGGATGCGTTAGCCAAGTTTCCTGAGTTGGCCGAACAGAAAAATCTGCTGGTCATCTTGGAGCAAGCGCTAGCCGATCAGATGTTTCGCGAAATCGAACTTCGTCGACGCAGTGGCCAGTCGTTGTACGTCAGTCAACTGCTCCAAGGTTTCTCAAGCGATTTGGCAGGTGATGCGTCCGTCACGGAGACGCAACTGCGCGTGCAGGATCAACTGGATCAATTAAAAGCTACGATTACACAGTTAACCGAATTGGTGCAATCGCTGCGAGCGAATCTGGCGGAACTGCCTCCGGCCGACGCAGAATTAGTGCGACCTTTGATCGAGCAGATCGCAGCGGAAATCAGCGTCGAATCGCAATCGCGTTTAAACGACTACGCGCGATTTAACACACAGACCAATCTAAAGGTCGATCAACGCTTGTCCTTTGCGATTGGTGGTTGGTTGTTGGGGCCAGGATCGGGATTGGATAACTTTGAAGTGGCCAAGTCGGTCGTGCGCGTGAGTGCCTTGGTCCAAGAATACTTGAGCCAGGCCACGCCCGCGCGTCGCGAAGAGATCCTCGAGTTGCTGTCCAAGGAAGAAGGTGGTCGACCTGAGTTGGTCGGTCGCATCGTCGGCGCGATGAAGCCACCCTTAACGCTACCGCCGACGGCCGAAGGTGATCCGCCAGGTTTAGTGCGGATGCAAATACCAGCCGGTGAAAACAGTGGTGGGCTGGAATACACCGTCCAGCTGCCGCCGGAGTATAACCCGCTGAGGCGTTACCCCTGCATCGTAGCCTTGCCCGGCCTTGGTTCTCCGACCGAAAGGTCAATCGATTGGTGGTGCGGTGGATTTGACCAGCAGCGTCAGCAGCGTTTTGGCGCAGCGACGCGCTATGGTTATATCGTCGTTTCGCCCAAGTGGGCCACCGACGATCAATTGCAGTACAACTATAGCGGCCTGGAACATGACAAAGTGCTGCGTTGCGTGCGCGATGTGTATCGACGGTGTAGCGTCGATACCGATCGTGTCTTTATCGCGGGGCATTTCGACGGTGGTGCGGCCGCTTGGGACATAGCGCTCAGCCATCCAGATCTGTGGGCTGGAGCCATTTTGCTGTCGCCTAGCGCTGAGAAGTTCATCGTGATGTACGGCGCCAACGCGGCTTACGTTCCAACCTATACGGTATGGGGACAATTTGATGCCAGTAGTTTGCAAGCCAACCTGGGACGCACGATAGACGACTATCTCAAGAGCCCGACTTTTGATGCCTTGGCGGTTGAATACAAGGGTCGGCCGCGCGATCACTTTTTGGAAGAGATGCCGCGGATCATCGAATGGATGGAGATGACCAACCATCGTCGCGATCCCAATCCGCGCGAGATCAAGGTAGAGGGCGCTCGCGCAGGTGATCGCTTTTTCTATTGGTTTGAAATGCCCGAAATAGATGCTGATGTGCAGGTCTCTCCCGTTATGTTCGACATGAAGCGTCAAAACAAAATCGAAGTGGAATTGAAGCCAGCGGGTACCGAATTTTTGTTGTCGAAGTTTCCAGCTAAACAAGCCTGGGTCTGGTTGCGGCCCGGCTTGGTCGATTTCGGACAAACGGTGTCAGTAAAGACGCGCACTGGGCGCAAGTCCTCGCACACGTTCAAAGGCGACAATCGGATCTTGCTGGAAGATGTGCGCACGCGGGCCGATCGCAAGCAACCGTTCTACGATCGTATCGACGTACCCTAGGTCAATCGCCTATGTCGTCCGAAATGTCGTCCCCTATGTCGTCCTCTATTTCGTGCTGACTCGTGTTGGACTGTGCCAGACGCATGCCAGTCCAATCAGAGCGACCGCGTCAAACAGCAGGGTCGTCGCCAGTCCTAGTTGCAGGCTGGATTGTTGGCTGACCAGTCCAACGATCCAGGGACCCAGTGCGCCACCAACGCCCCCGCACGCGAACAATACGCCCAAGATCGTGCCCGTGCCAACTGGATGCAGCTTGGATACCGCAGCCGTGATCG
>JADLDX010000888.1 GCA_020846515.1 Pirellulaceae bacterium | reverse complement strand
GCATCTCTTGTTTTCGTAGTGGAACTCGTCAGAGTTCCCGCATCGGCGCCAAGCAAGGGAACTCTGACGATTTCCACTACATTGGAAGTCCAAGCGAGGGAACTCTGGCGAGTTCCACTACGTTTGAAGTCCAAGCGAGGGAACTCTGGCGAGTTCCACTACGTTTGAGATCTAAGCAAGGGAACTCTGACGAGTTCCACTACGTTTGAGATCCAACAACTGCTCTACGATGGGGCAGCAACTCGCAGCCTTAGACCGATCAAGGCGGGAACGATCGCGGCCAAAAGCGTGGCGGCTAGTATTATGGCGGCCAGGCTGTCGCAATCGAAACGTTCGCGACCCAGCATCGTTTGCCGAATCGCAAACAGCAAGAAAAGAATTTGCGATACAGCCAGCCAGCGCACCAAACTGACTGCGTTTGGCAACCGCCAGCGCTCGGCGATCCAAACTGCCAGCGGCAATAACTGGATAGCATGCAAGGCTACGCCGTGAGGGAATTTTAAAACTCCCGCCTTACCCCACAACTCGCTGGATCCAGTTGCCACCAGGCTGATATTGCCTAACCAGGTTGTACCAATACCCAGCAGGCAGGAAACAAACAGCAGCCACATACCAGCGCGAATCGCGAAGACCTCCGCAGGCGTCCCATTCAGTGCAGCGCGCGTGCGCAGCGTTAAATAGCCGATGGCAACCGTCGTCAGCAGAATAAACCCTAACATGCTGCGTTCTATGAATGCGTCCAGAATAGTCGCATGATTAAAGTGTGACGCAACGCCGCGCCAATACTGGACGGTGATCAGACCGATCTCCACCAACAGGGCTAACGAAATACCGTGCATAAGCCAAGGATCGCCCTTGGCGGCTTTCAAACGCGACATTACCCAAGCCAGCGAACAAACGGTCAAGCCGCCGGATACGCCAAACAAACCAGGTTTGCGCAGCGACAGCGGGCCATGCCAATCCGCGCCGGTGGTCATCAGCCAGGCCAGGTGCGCAGCGCCACTGCCAATCAACACGATCGAAACCAGACAGGCTACGTTATACGGGCTGCGAAGGTACCAACCATTCGTGGCTCTTGGGTTTGCGGGCAGTTTCGTGATCAGCCAACCCTTTCTCATTTCGTTTAAAATCTCAGCCTACAAACTTCCTCGCGTGTATTTATGACCGCGAATTCGGAATACAACTAACAAGGGAGTCGGTTATCGGGTGCAGCCGCTAACGCTCCGCTCTCTGCAACTGTGCGTTGGTTCGGTCACATCAACTCTTAATAACGAGCACTTCGCGATATGAAAATGCTGCTAGTTCATGGCCTGGCTTGGGCATTGTGTCTTGGCATGGGTGTATGTCTGGCCCAAACGCCGGCAGGCACGCCAGCGATCAACGGCCAAACTGATCCTTGGGTGCGAGCTGTCGATCTGAACGTGGGCGAACAAGAGACGGTAACACTGCATAACGGTCAAAAGGCCACGGTGAAGCTACTGTCCTTGAACGAGACCCGTGATCCCATTCGAGACGCGGTGCGTCAAGCCATTGTGAAAGTTGAGGTCAACGGCCAGGGCATAACACTTGAATCAGGAACTTACAATCTACCGCAGATGGTCGGTCAGGTGCAGATCGATTGTTCGATTACCTCCGGCTACAACAGCAATGGTACGCCAGAGTTCTGGGGATTGGACAAAGCGGCTCGCCTGCGTCTATGGCCTGCCGGATCGACGTTGCTGCCACCAGGAGCCATGATTTATCCGGTGAAGCAACGTTTCTTTGCGTCGGCTACCTGGTTTGACAATGAACCGATCGATGGTGGCGCGAGCATCGTAAAGAAAATCTATTACCATTCCGGTTTGGATATTGGTGGTACTGAAGGTTTGGTTGAGATCGTGGCGGCTACCGACGCACTGGTAGTATCATCGGGCTTGAACATCTTAGAAGAACATAAGGTAGATACGCCAGCCAAAATTCGCGGCGACGTCGTGTATCTGAAAGACGAGCGCGGTTGGTACTATCGCTATAGTCATATGCAGAGCATCGATCCGGGCATTGTGCCAGGACGCGTGATCAAGCAAGGCACGCGCATTGGCGTGTTGGGTAAAGAAGGTGCCAGCGGTGGCTGGTCGCATCTGCACTTTGAAATTGTGGCTCGCCAACCATCGGGGAAATGGGGCACCCAAGCTGGCTATGCGCTTATTCGCGAAGCCTATATTCGCCAGTATCAGCCGCCCATCATCGCCTGTGCGCGCTCACGAGCCTTCATCACGCCGGGCGAGACCGTGACCTTCGACGGTAGCAAGAGTTGGTGTGCCAACGGCAAGATCGCGAGTTACCAGTGGAGCTTCAACGATGGTACCCAGAGCACGGAAGTTAAATTGACCAAGACCTACCCGAAACCCGGACGATACAGCGAAGTGCTTAAAGTGACTGATGAACATGGCCACGTTGATTATGATTTCGCTATCGTCCTGGTGCTCGATCCCAACAAGATGACTAGCTATGTACAGTCGTTGCATGCCAACTATTATCCTTCACTGGAAAACAAAGTCGGCCAGCCGATTACGTTTAAGGTTCGAGCGTTTAACGCGACCGAGGGCGAAGAAAGTTGGGACTTCGGCGATGGTACCGCTAGCGTAAAAACGAAATCCGATGGCAGTGGACCTGCGCTGAATAAAGACGGCTATGCCATCGTTGAACACACCTACCAAAAACCTGGTGATTACCTGGTGCGGATCGAGCGCTACACCGACAGCGGTATTCCGGCGATCGAGCACCTGGATGTTCACGTGGTGCCCTAAGCCGTCTCTATCGTTTAACAGTCAGCCGCAGGCGTACTGGATAGCTACGCCGTATAGCCAATTAAAGCGGCATCGGCGCAAGCCGTCCGGTATCGCCTGGCTTTTCTCGGTGAAACACCGGGCAGCTTGCGCTGCTCCGCTTGAATGTGAACGAGTCGAGTACGCCTGCGGCTGACTGTTAAACGAATGCCGTTCAACGAAGCACGTAGCCGCGTCTCTCCGAGACGCGAGTCCTGAGCCTTTTGGTGAAATTCGCGAGTCTCGGAGAGACTCGCCTACGTGAAAACGCCCTTCATTGAACGGTATTGCTGTTAAACGAGAGACCGTTCACATTTTCCATCTACTTAAAGCGGAATCGGCGCGAGCCGTCCGGTACCGCCCGCCTTTTCTCGGAGAAAACACCGGGCAGCTTGCGCTGCTCCGCTTGAATGTGAACGAGATCGAGTACGCCTGCGGCTGACTGTTAAACGAATGCCGAGTACGCCTACGGCTGACTGTTAAACGAGCGCGTCAAAAGCTTAACGGCTTCGATTACGGCCAGCGGCAGGCAAGCGCACAGGCCAATCAGTATCCAATTGGCCAATGTTGGTGCCGTCGTGTGCAAGACACGCTGCAAAAAGGGTACATAAACGGCGGCAACCTGGAGCAAGAGGCAGACCAAGACGGCCGCCCACAGCCATCCGTTGGTAAACAGGCGGGCGCTGAAGATCGAGCGCTGCTGGGAGCGAGCACTAAAGGCATGCACAACTTGAGCAAGCGATAGAGTCATAAAGGCAACTGTGGTCGATTGTGTTAGCCCACTTCCTTGATCACCATGCCAATGCAGTGCCACGCCAAACGCCACTAAGGTTACAGCTGTCAGTAGCAACCCTTGCCAAAAGATCAAAATCAAAAAGGAGGATTTGAGCAATGATTCTTTGGGATCGCGTGGCGCCCGCTGCATGACATCGGGTGCCGATGGTTCCAATGCCAATGCAAAGGCTGGGAACACATCGGTGACTAAGTTCAGCCACAAGATCTGCAAAGCCACCAGCGGTAGTGGCCAACCGATCATCATCGCGATGAAGACGGTTAAAATCTCCGAGAGGTTACATGAGAGCAGATAATGGAGAAAGCGAATGATGTTTCCATAGATGATACGTCCCTGCTCTACTGCGCTGACGATGCTGGCGAAGTTATCATCGGTAATCACCATATCCGCATTTTCTTTGGCAACTTCAGTGCCTTTGATGCCCATGGCGATGCCGATATCGGCTTGCTTGAGCGCTGGGGCGTCATTGACTCCATCGCCCGTCATGGCGACGACATGTCCTTGCTGCTGCAATGCCTGAACGATTTGCAATTTGTGCTCCGGTGATACTCGCGCGAATACGCTTGTATCGGTGACGATAGCTTGCCAGCCAGCGGCATCGAGATTCAGTAAGTCGCGACCATGCACTGTGCGCAGACGGTTGCCCTGCTGATCGACATCGATGCCCAGTTGATGCGCAATCTCGGCAGCGGTCTTGGTTTGGTCCCCGGTGATCATGACTGTGCGAATGCCCGCGCTGCGGCAGGTGGCAATGGCCGATTTGGCTTCCTCACGTAGTGCGTCGCGCATACCGACCAGACCGACGAAGACCAGGTCTTGCGATAGTTCTTCTTCTGCATATTCTTCGGGCACGTCGCGATAGGCCAATGCCAATACACGGAGCGCGGTTCCGGCCAGTTCATCATTCAGGGCAATCACTCGTTGACGATCCTCGTCGTTCATCGGCGCAATCTCTGCCCCGATCAATTGAGACTGACTGGCCGGCAGTACGGCACTGGGCGCCCCTTTTACAAATGCGCGAGTCATACCAGATGACATCGCATTCACGGTTACCATGCGCTTACTGGTGCTATCAAACGGGATCTCGTTCAAACGCGGAAACTCAGCGGCCAACTGCTCGCTTTGAATATTGGCTTTTTCCGCGGCGACAATGAGAGCGGCTTCGGTAGGGTCCCCAAGAATCGTCTCTTCGCCGTCAACTCGTTCGACTTTGGCATCATTGCACAGTACACCAATGCGCAGGGCTAATGTCAGATGCGCGTCTTCATGAGGCGTGATTTTTTGGCCCGACGATTGGAATGTACCTGTTGGGGCGTACCCTTGACCGGTAACTTCTATCTGGCGTTGTGCCAAGACATAAACGCTCACGGTCATTTCGTTTCGCGTGAGGGTACCGGTTTTGTCAGTACAAATGACGGTTGTCGAGCCCAGCGTTTCGACAGCGGGTAAGCGGCGGACGAGCGCACGCATGCGTGCCATACGTTGCATACCCAAGGCGAGTGTCATGGTGGCCACGGCTGGCAGACCCTCGGGAACAGCCGCGATGGCTAACGACAATCCAATTTCCAACATGTGCCAAAAATCCGTCAGCCCGCGCAACCAACCGGTCACGACAATGATGGTGCACAGGACTAACGTGATGACAATCAGCATCCGACCGAGTTGGGCTAACTTTTGTT
>JADLDX010000887.1 GCA_020846515.1 Pirellulaceae bacterium | reverse complement strand
GTGTGCCTTGGTTATTGGCTTTGCCACGCAGCACTCGCGCGCGGCCTTCAGCGCCCAAATAGGATGCCAGTAGCGAACTCTTGCCCGAATTGAGCAGTCCGGTAATTCCCACTACGGGGCATTTACCCAATTGATCAAGTGACTCGGCTTGGGTAACCAAGGCGTTTAATCGTTCGGCTAAGTCAACGCCCAGTCGATGTTGGGTTGGAGAAGTAGCCACATCCAACGAACCAGCCGCGGCTGACAAACTGAGTTTGTTGGCCGTATCAGGGAACAGTTGGTGAACGCCACGGTCATCGCCCGAGTCACTGATTAGTTGGCAGGCGCTGCGCAGCCGGACCGCCGATGAATCCAAATTCACTCGCCCAGCTTTACATCTACAGTTTTCATTTCGTTTTCACGTTTGAACCCGAACGTTGCCGTTTGGCCCGACTTCAGTTTATTCATTTCGTTCCGAAACTGGCCAATATTGTCAACGGCCGTTCCATTTATGGAAACAATTGTATCCCCCGATTGTAGGCCGGCTGTCGCTCCCGGGCCACCTTCAATAACTTCCGAAAGTCGAGCGGGGGCTTCTAGATTGCGATCCAAACGCACGCCCAGCGTAGCTCTACCGGCACCCGTCTGACTGCGTGGGGCGGCACTGCCTTTGACATCCAATAACTGTGGGCGGCTGGTGCTTTCTGCAATCTCGCGAGTTACGTCGGCTACTAAGCGACTGATGCGCACGATACCCGAAATATTGATCAGTTCCACATCGTCGCTGGGGCGATGGTATTCATTGTGCAAGCCCGTAAAGAAGTGGAACACAGGAACCTTGACGTTATAAAAGCTGGCATGATCGCTGGCTCCGCGACCTTGCGGCACTTTCACGATACGAAACTTGTACTGTTCGTTCAACCGATCGAGCAGCCCAGGAAACTCGACCGCTGTTCCCGTTCCATACACCGTCAACTCGTCGTTGAGCAATCGGCCGACCATATCCAAGTTGACCATGGCTACGGTTTTCTCGAGCGGCCAACGCGGGTTACGCACGTAGTGAGCACTGCCTAGCAAACCAGATTCTTCCGCCGTAAAAGCCATGAAAATCACGCTGCGGCGGTTGGCACTCGGGTTTTCAGATAGTTGGCGAGCCACTTCCAGCATGGTAACCGTACCGGAACCATTGTCATCGGCACCATTGTGAACGGCGATCGTTCCAGGGGCGAGCGATCCGGCGCCACCCATGCCTACGTGGTCGTAATGTGCCCCCACCACCACGTACTCTTCCGCTAGTGCACCAGCCCCCGGCATGACCGCGATGACGTTGCGTACTTGCGTATTGGTGGTGGTGAGCGCTACTTCGCCGCTGGCTTCCACACCGGTGAGCAGAACACTGTGTGGTTTGCCATCGCGGTCGATGGCCTCTTCCAGTTCCGCTAGCGACTGGCCACAGCCGGCCATGATGAGACCATTGGCCAGTTCTCGAGTGCAATAAAAGGTTGGAATCGACTGGTCGGACATGGCCTTGCCCGCACCATCGACGGCTACCAAGGCATCGCCTCCACCGGCCGCTTTCTTTTGGTTTAATGCTTCAACTTGTTGAGTGGCGATGCGCAGCCTGGTCTCCAGACGCTCGGCATCAGCCGGCGAGCTGGGCTTGGCTGTTTGTTTTAACTCGTCCAGTCGTTGCTGAGCTTTGGTCAAGTCTTCGTCAAGTTTGGCAATCGCTGCCGAGACGGTTAGAGCATCGTTGACCATGATGACAGCCGCCGCCTTGTGCGAGGCTGCATTCGTTTCCTTAGTCCCAAAGAACGCATGTTCGGAATTGTCCAGGCCGTTGAAGACGCTGCTGGCGTTGGTCTGTTGCGGCTCTTTGCGCAAGACGATCACCACCTTGCCGGTTGGATCGAAGCTGGCATAGTCATCGTAGTCAAAGTCTTTGGCAGTGATACCATAACCCGCAAAAGCTACTTGACCGTTGAACTTACCGCTTCGACCAAGCGCCATGGGTGTAAAGTCGGTGCCCAGTTTAAGACTGCCCCAAGCCTGACCGTTCACGTTAAAACTCAGCCTGTTTTGTTCGGCTGGTCCCAAAACGACCGGGCCACCGATCCCAAAACTCTGAAATGGCTTGCCATCAAAGGCATCCGTTTTGAATCCCAGTTCGGAGAAACGCTTGGCGATAAACTCTCCGGCTTGCGCAATGCCTTCACTACCTACGCCGCGGCCGGCCAACTCATCGGATGCCAGGAAAGACAAGTCCCCCGAGACCCGTGCCGCAGCTGCCGCCAAATTGGCTGCATCGTCGGCCCGCAGGCGGGTGGTCTGGGTAGGGGACACCCCCAGTGCTAAGCAGGCCAGGACAAGTAGGCAAAAATGCCAAACACCTCGCATCACCGCTCGACTACTGATATCTAAACGTGCTGACGTCCAAAGCAAGCCGGTCGAGTGCATAAATTTTCCGATGTGCAGAGGGTCCATGCCGGAATGAAGCGGAATCGATTAAGGATAACGTGATTCTTCGCTTGACTCCAGGCACATGAGGTTAGATGAGTACAAGGCACCCATCAGAATCGCTAAAAAAGCTGAGTCGGCCAGTGGATGGTACGCTAGAGACGTTTGTGATGGAATTGTGTTGTTCTGGATGATTTTCACTAGCCACAGACTCGGGTTACAATAGGATTGTCGGAGTTTACTGGAACGGTGTTTCGGGCGTCGATGTTAAGGTGGGCCGAAAACCGTGGGCTCATCAGCCGGAACGCGCTAGCGTCCGGTTTAGCCCGACTAAAGATCGACGCCGCGTTTCGCCTGTTTCTGAGTACTGCAAAGAGCTTCCCTGGCTTGACGAGCACCGGAGTGCATGAGATATGCTGAAGAGACTGGTCGGCGAGGAACTCGGCGAACTGACGAACCATGGCGCTGATGATAATGCCACAGATGCCGTTGTCGAAAGTGTCGTTGTTGAAGGCGCCGTTGTTGAAGGTGCCGTTGTGCAAAGTACTACCGAAAGTACTTTGGATGGGGCTCTCCTAGGCAGTGCTTCTCCGGATGCCCCGAGCGATACGGAATCTGAGCCCAGGGTGGAATTCGCCAGTGGGATCGGATCCGTCGAAGACTATGAGGACGCCGTTATCGATGCTACTCAGGTCGTCCAACCTGAAGTCGCTCAACCTGAGGTCATTGACACCGACTTGTTGTTCGATGGCGCTGCGGAAGATGATAACGCCGAAGAAGAGTTGGCACCGGTGTCGATTTGGAGCCAACTGACAAGCGGCGATTCTCAGGCTTTTATGCTCAGCCTGATCGTGCACACGGTGTTGATTCTATCGCTGGCGTTGATCCCAGTTCTTTCGGAAAAAGAAGAGACTCAAATCACGCTGACTGCGTTGGCGGAGGCCGAGGTCCCCGAGGTCCCCGAGGACTTGTCGATCACGGAAGATTTGGCGTTT
>JADLDX010000886.1 GCA_020846515.1 Pirellulaceae bacterium | reverse complement strand
TTCTCGTCGGGCGATACGCCCCAAACGTCCTGAGGCTGCATCTCGGGAGTGCGATGAATGTTGGCACCACTGGGTCGAAAGTATCGCGCGGTGGTGAATTTGATAGCCGTGCTGGCATGATCGATTTCAAAGACTTGTTGGACAGTCCCTTTTCCAAAGCTGCGTTGGCCCGCAATTAATGCTCGGCCATTATCTTGCAAGCAGGCAGCCATGATCTCACTGGCACTGGCCGACTGATCGTTCTGCAAGATGATGATTGGAATATCCAGTGGCAAGACCAGGTCCGCATCGGCTTCTGCTTGCGTATCAAAACCAAGTCGACGACCCTTGGTAGAAACAATGCGTCCTTTGCTCAGCAGCATATCGCACATATCAACGGCCGCGCTCAGCACTCCGCCGGGATTGAACCGCAAATCGATGATCAGGGATTTAGCCGCAGGCTTGATCTGCAGCAAGGCCTCGCGAAATTCGTCAGCGGTCCGCTCACCAAACAGGGACACGCGGATATAGGCTATTTCCGGCTGCTCGCGTAAGAAGTAGTTCCACTTGGAATCCGGTCGAAGATGATCACCTACCACAGAGTCGACCTTGATGTCGGCACGTGTGAGCGTCAGCTCGATTTCTTTCGCCTGGTTGGCGCGCTGAATCGCCACGTTGACCGTGGTGCCTACGATGCCACGCATCTTATCTCGCGCATCGTCGGAAGTCATGCCGTCGGTGGACTGACCATTGATGCGCACAATTTCGTCGCCGGGCTGGATACCGGCTTCGTAGGCCGGCGTGTTGGCCAAGGGGGCCACGACGGTCAGTCGACGGCTGGTGGGTGGTCCTTCGATAAGAATACCCACGCCACCAAACTGCTGTTCGATGGTGGCTTGGAACTCCGTGTATTCCGTGGCCGGAATGAATTCGGAGTACGGGTCCAGTTTCAGCAGGCCTTTCATGGCCGCTTGATACAGATCGTCGCCCTTGACAGGGTCGACGTAGTTTTGCTCGATCGTTTCAATCGCAGCACCGATGCGCCCGGCATATTTTGGCCGCTTGGCCTGCACGAAGCAGAGCAAGCAGACTAGCGTGGCCAGGATCAGGATCTGGGCGTTGCGAGCGGGCAAGGGCGGTTACTCGGTGGATGGAGATTCATTGGAAGGAGCATTAACTTCCGTGGGAGTCGCCGTCGGATTGGTTGGAGTCGTCGACGCCGATTCAGGCGGGGCAGGTGAGCCCGGCACGTCGGTGCGTTTGACTTCGTAAAACTGCAGTAGATCGGAGAATGAACGCAGCGGCTCTTGCCCTTTTTTCATGGCTTCCGTGATCGGCGCGGCTGGTTTCTTGCTCTTGACGATCACTGGCCGGCTCTCACCGCCATCGCGTCGTCCACCACCACCGCCGCCACCACCACTTCGCGAGCGGCCACCGGCCGGTGCGCCACCACGATCAGTGCGTCGACCGCCGCCTGCACCCGCACCGCCACCCTGCGGACGTCCACCACCGCCTGGGCGACCGCCACCGCGATCCTGACCGCCGCCACCGCCACCGCGTGAGCCCGACTGGCCTTGACCTTGTCCGGCCTGGGCATGTCCCTGACCGCCATGGCCCTGGGCACTATGTTGTCCGCCGTGACCTCCACCCTGACCTCCGCCGTGACCACCACCACGTTGTGGGCGGCTTTCCTGGCGACGAGCCGATTCTTGCTCGCGCTGGGCTTCGGCCTGGCGACGTTGTTGTTCGGGTGAAAGGGCCGTGAGGGCTACGCGTTTTTTATCTGCATCGACCGACACGACCCAGGCTTGCACCAAGTCGCCAATCTGCACGGCTTGATGAGGATCCTCGACATAGCTCGATGATAGGCGACTGATGTGAATCAAACCGCCGCAATCCGGTCCCAGTTCGACGAAGGCACCGAATTCAGCTACGCCCACAACAATGGCGTACACGCTCATGCCAGGCTGCAAATCAGCCAATGTCGGCACGCTGGTCAGCATCGGGACCGGAGGACGCTTGTCCCGCGTATCACCAAACGGGTTGGCCAGGCAGTTGGCCAACCATGCCAGCTTGGCTCGGCCAACTTGCCAACCGCGGGCAAGCTTTTCCGCATCAAACGTCGGCTCGGCAGCCTGTTCAACCACCACATCTTCGGAGTACTCCGGTGCGATGGCTACAGCATGTGACTCTTCTTGAACTTGCACTGACGCTTCGCCAGCTCCGGTTTCGTCGCTGGCTTCCACCGGTGTGTCCGTCGTTGGCGAATCACTGCCGGCCTGGTCACTGGTTTGGTCACTGGCTTGCGTCAACGTCGCGGCATCCGACGAGACCTCTGAACCAGCCAGGGCTGATGCGTCGACAGCAGGCGTCGCTTCACTGGTCGAATCCGCTGGGGCTGTACTATCAGCCGTATCGGCGCTGGCTGCCGGAGCATCAGCATCCGCGCTGGAACTGGATTCGTTCAGGCCTTCACCAAATGCCGCCGCCGCAGACCCTGGGTTTTGACTGCCTCGAGGTGGCTTGGGCACTTTAATCTTCGGTGGCAGCCAACCCTCTGGGGCAGATGGTGGTTGCGTCAGTTCCGTGTTTTCGATTAAGCGCTGTGCCAAATGATAATCATCGGGATGGATCAGAGTGCCGTCGAGCGTTTGCGGGCTTTGATAGATCCGCAAAAATCCAAGCGCTTGACGCTTGCCGGTCTCCGGCCAATCGGCGATCGCGGCTAGCAACGCTTCACGGGAGGTGAATTCACGTTTGCTGGCCATCTCACCTAAACGAGTGGCGATCTCTGAGGTCACGCCGGGTACGTAGCTGAACTGTTGTTCGGATGCATAACGGGCATCGACGCCTTTGACACACAAGCAATCCGACAGCGTGGCAGAAACCAATCGCTTGAGCGGCTCTTGCGGCAATTCGCGTTGATAGCTGCCCAAACGCAATCGAGTTGTGTCGAGTTTAAGCAATTCGCCAAGTGGATCCTGTAAACGACGTCCCAACCACACCGCCGCGCGGAAGCGACGATTCAGCTGTGGCAACTCCACACTGGCATGACGGCTGGTAGCATACGCTTCCGCGCCGCCGCGATCGACCATGGTCCAGCGCAAGTTGCTGCTGGCGCTCTGCTTCATCAATTCGGCGACGGTATGAATCAGGAAACGTCTTGCCGGTCCGTTGGAAATAGCGACCAAAGTCACTTTATGCTTGTGAACCAACTCTCCTAACATGATGACGTTTTGGCTGACCACCGACGGCAGCGAACTGCAGACGACTTCCTGTGTCGACAAGCATTTGCCACGCGCATCGATGATGGCGATACAAGCCGAATTGGGGCCAACGGTATCCACGACCAGAATGCGATGACCTTTTACTGGTCGTTGCAGCAGGGCTGCTCGCAATTGATCAGTGGCCGCTTCCAGTAGCGTCTGCTGGGCCAGTTCGTCTTCTTCGGCCAAAGCATCTGTTTCCGCCTTGGCAAACAAGCCACCGCTGAGGGCTTGTTCACACGCTTCCACAAACCATTTGGCAAGTGGATGCGCATCAGGCACAAAGACATCGCGAGCCATATTGATCAATTGACGGCGGTCGTAGTCAAGATCGACTTTGATCAGTTGACTGCGTTGACCTCGACCGATCATCAGCATCTGATAAGCCGTCAAGCGATTGATGGGACGCTTGAGCGACTTGAGCGGTTGCAGAACGCTGCCCAACCAACGCCTGCGTCGTTGGCGCGGTGTTAACTTGGCAGCGGCCTTCGCGGCGGCACTCGCCTTCTCACCACCTTTACGCTTACCACCGGCCAGTTTGCCTTCACGACTCTTCTTGCCACTGCTTTCAAAGGTTAATGAAATCGGCGGCTCGCCAGTGGATGTTTCGCTAGCTGGTTCGCCCGCTGCAGCCACGGTATCGCCGACGGCTGGGCTCTCTGAGCTGGCAGTCTCAGCGCCGGCACTTTCCGTGGCCACCGCCTCGCCCGTAGCCGCTGTTTCGCCAGTCGCTACCGTATCGCCCGCAGCCACTGTTTCGCTTGCGGCCACTGGTTCGTGGGTTTCGTCGGTTGCTACTTCATCGTGATGTTCAGCATGGTCACCCACCAGGTCATCATCGGCATGTGCCCACGCATCTGCATCGCTAGCATCATGATCGTCACCTGACGATGCATCGCTGGCGCTTTGGGGACTGTTGGGATCTGTTGCCGTTTGTCCAGGCGCAGATTGCCCAGCGCCGCCTTCTTTGTCCGCGCGAACGCTTTTGGCCGTAGGTTCGGCTTGAGCTTCCACCTTGACGGTGGCCCGCTTTTGAATCGTTTGACGCATGCGTTCCATCAAACGCGTATCGCCAGAGAGCAACGTCGCGACCAATCGCGAAGCTTGTTGGATTAGTCCTTCGCTTTGCGCGACCTCGATACCCATCTGTTCGGCGGTCCACGTCGGCAGGTCAGCCACGGGACCGGAGGCTGCGATCATCTTCTCCAGCAATTGGGAGGCTTGACCGGAACGCTCACCGCTTTGCCTCGCAGCTCGCCGCGAGCGAAAACAGCGCAGCGCGACATCGATGGCCACCGTGGATTGTCCGCGTTCAACGCGTTCACGACCTTCCTCGTCCAGCTCGACGCCATCGCCCAAGTGGGCGAGCGCTTCCTGACGCGCTTGGCTCAATTGATGTTCGCGTTCTATGGCGAACTTGAGAGCCCACAAGACGCCACTAGGCAGGTGCCCAGTCTCGTCCGCGCGGTATCGAGCGATGAATGCGGGTTGGTAACCTTGCTCGAGTAGATCAGTTGCCAAACGCAACTGGTCCGCTGGCAAACGCAATTGCTGAGCAATATTGCGAAGGTCAATCATAAAGCGGCAGATAGTCCGGTCATCCTCAACAATCCAGGCATGCGGTTGCTGAGAGTAATGACGAAAATGGGCAGAAGCGGAAATTTCGTGCAATTTAAACGCGCGAATCTAAGGTACGCAGGCCTGTATTGTCAAGCGTCTCTCCAATGCTCGCCAGCCCGCTGAACAGCATTCCTGCACAGATTGGGTCCCCCTTAACGCAAATATCTCACCCGCGATCCACTGGCTAGTAGAATTTATGCACGTTATCCCTGAGGAATCCGCACTTTTTGTCGCGTGCCCCTTTCAGCCGCGTGCTCAACATTCTAGGAGAAATGACCCAAGATCGATTCAAAATTTCTCAAATTGCCCAGCCTGCCTCATGGGAAAAGTTTCGCTAATTGGCAAAGTTTGAGTGCACTTCGGTATGCAGTCGAGTCGAAAAAGTACGCTAAGCCCGGAGCTTGAGTTGGCAAAGCATGAAGCGCCATGACTGCGATTGACGCAGATTTCGTTTTCTGCAGCGACCTAGCTGCACTTGCCTTTCAACCCGGGTAGCGGTTAGCAATCCTAAAGGCGGTCACCAGACGACTGTGCTCAGCATTGGCTGGCGTGCAGTTTGTCGGCCTGGCCGGGACAGCCCCCAAGACAGGTAGATGCATGGATCACTCCCATTTGAGGCTTTTCGATCCCCAGGGATCCGAAGGCCATGAACACGTTGCCCATGAACACGTTGCCCACGAACCTATTGCTCTGGAACCTATTGCACTGGAACCAAACGCGGATGATCGCGCAACTCGCCAACCCAGATCCCGCGAACTATTCACTCGTGAACCGTCGCCTACGGTCGCGTTTGCCCGGGTGGTAGGCGAAGCCAGGGTCGCCGTGAGCGTTGGCGAACTATTGCCTGTGTTGGCTGAGGCTTGGGAGTCGCGACGTGCCTGGCTAGGTGATTTCGCTAGCGATCGCGTTATCGTCTCGCAAGATCTCTACGAAATCCTGTTAGCGTACAAACGCATCAAGCAATCCAAAGCGGCGTAGCCCGCAATGCGAGCGCGAGATTTACTCGCTCTGAAGCGAATAAGGTTCGCGCATGGCTGGCATGACCAGGCTATTGGCTTCATCGTCATTAAACTGTTCGCTGAGCGGATTCCATTGCAGCTGGCGACCCAGTTGCATGGCAATGTTATTGATGTGGCACACCGTGGCAGTCGCTCGACCAACTTCGTGGTTGGCAATCGGTTGCTGACGCGATCGCACGCAGTCCAAGAAGTTTCGGTGGTGGCCCGGACTGCGACCAATCGAGAACTCTAGACTTTCAGGCTTGATCGTCAGGATATTGGCCGGATCGGCTTCTAACTTACCACCATGTACATGCACGAATAGCGATCCGTCGGTGCCTTCAAAGCGCAGGCCGCGCGGACCTGAGGACTTGCCGATCATTTCCAAGCCCGACGGATAGATATTTAAGAACTCAAAGTCGAAGAAGGTGTCGTAAAACGCCGCCGAGTCGCGTTTCCCTTCCGCTGAATAGAGCACTGGGCCACTGCCATCGTAGCCGGTGAACATCTGTGCCAGGTCGATCACATGCGCGCCGCGATCGGTCATCTCCCCGCCACCAGTGGCTGATATGAATCGCCACCAACGATGCACGCGTTCCGGAATGTAAGGCACATTGGCCGTATGGCCTAACCATCGATCGTAGTTGAATCCCTCCGGCACCGGGCGCACTTGCGGCACAGCCGACACCGCACGAATCTGCTTATGGTGAGGATCATCGGTGGGTAATTGAACGACAATGCGTTTCAAATCACCCAGACGACCGTTCAGGACCAGTTCGCAAGCGAAGCGTACTGAACTGTTGCTGCGTTCTTGACTGCCGGTCTGAAGTATATTGCCATATCGATTGACCGCGTCGCAGATGGCTCGGCCCTCTCCGATGCTGCCGGCGAGCGGCTTTTCGCAATAAATGTCTTTGCCTTCTCGAGCCGCTTGTACGGCGCTGATGCCATGCCAATGATCAGGTGTCGAAATCACCACGGCCTCTACGTTCGGCTCGCGCAGCAGTAGCAGTTGATTTTCGAAGATCTTGCAATCGGTGTTGCCATAATGCTCATCGACCAGCTTCTTGGCCTCTTGAGCATGAGACAGATCGACATCGCAAACGGCGACAACCTGCACATCGCTGTGTGCGAGGAACGCGCGCAAGTTGGCTCGGCCGCGCCCACCGGTTCCAATCGCCCCCATAACAATGCGATCGCTGGCCGGTGGCGCGTCGTCCAGTCCAAGCGCTCGAGCCGATACAATCGTCGGAAAGGCTAGTGCCGCAGATCCTCCCGTCTTCAAAAAACTACGACGGGATGTTCGAGCCGGCAACGACTGATCAGGCAACGTCTGATCAGGAGCAGCATGTGCAGGAGAATTGTGGCCAGAAGAATTCGGGTGCTTAGGGGACATAGTGGCTATCTCCGTCACAAATCAAAGTAAAATACGAGGCGGCACTTTGCAGTGTAATAGGTGCGGCATCAACCAGCCAGCGTATTGGTTCCGCGCGTTAGAATACTGGCCGAACCAAACGGTCAGTTCTCCTACTTCATCCGAGTAGATTTTCATCCGAGTCAGTTTTCATTCGAGTAAGTTCGGAATGTTTCACCATACGATCAGCCGTCGACGTTTTGCAGGCCTGCTCACAGCCGGTGCCGCTTTTGTCCATCCAGCCAGCCGCTACTTAAGGGCCCAAGCACCGGCTGCCGGCCAACCGATCGATGCGGCCGACTTTCCCGGTTTGGCTTGGGATAAGGACTGGCCTTGGTGGCGCGGACCCCAGCGCAACGGGCATACTCACCCGAATTGTCGACTGCCCACGAAGTTCAGCGATACTGAGAATGTGCGCTGGAGCGCGCCGCTGCCCAGTCGTGGCCATTCCTCGCCGGTCATCGTCGCAGACGCCATCTACTTAACGACGGCCGATGAAAAGGCGCAGACTCATTCCGTGTTGGCCTTGGACCGCAAGTCGGGGAAATCGCTTTGGACGCGGCAACTCAGCCAAGGTGGCTTTCCCGAGAATAATCACTCCAAGAATACCGAAGCGTCACCCACGATCGCATGCGATGGTCAGCACATCATCGCTGTGTTCTTTCATCACCGTGGCATCCATGTCACCGCCCTTGATCTACAAGGCAAAACGCTGTGGGAGAAACGCATCGGCGACTTTAATCCCAAACGTTATGAGTATGGCTATGCGCCATCGCCCGTCATGTATCGCCAAACGGTGATCATTGTCGCCGAACATGATGGCGACAGTTACCTGGTGGCTTTGCGACGCGACACGGGCGAAGAGGTCTGGCGCACGCCGCGGCCGCAGAGCATCTCGTTCTCGTCACCTTCGATCGGCCAGGTCGCCGGTCGCGATCAATTGATGATCAGCGGTCAGCAGATGGTCATGTCCTACGATCCAGCCACGGGCAAAGAACTGTGGCGAGCCGACGGAACCACTTACGCGACCTGCGGCACAATGGTGTGGTCCGGCGATATTGCCCTGGCCAGCGGCGGTTATCCCAAATCGGAGACCATCGCCGTGCGGGCCGATGGCAGCGGTCAGGTGCTCTGGAAGAATCCACAAAAGTGTTATGAGCAATCGATGATCGTCTTCACGCATGACGCGGTCGACTATCTAGTGGCCTTAACCGACAATGGCATTGCCTTTTGTTGGCGAGCCAGCGATGGTCGCGAGATGTGGAAAGAGCGTTTGCGCGGACCGGTCAGCGCCTCGCCCGTCCTGGCCGATGGCAAAATTTATTGGGCCAATGAAGGCGGCACCATGTATGTCTTGGCCGCTACTCCCGACCGGTTCACTATGCTGGCCGAAAATCGCGTCGGCGAAGAATCCATGGCCAGCCCGGCCGTCTCTGGTAATCAACTGTTCCTCCGCGTCGCCACCGGCTCAGGCGATGGCCGCCGCGAAAAACTAGTCTGCATCGAATCAGCCGCTGGGCGTTAGCCGGCGTTAGCCGCGGTTTTTTCATCGCCGCATCAGTTGCGGGCCATTATCATCGGTAAAGCCAAGTACGCCTGCGGCTGACTGTTAAACGATTGGAGATATCAGCCGCTGGGCGTTAGCCGCGGTTTTTTCAACCCCTAACGCCAGCTGTAACGCACGATGCATCCGAGTGTGCTGATCAAGTCCTTGACGCCGATCTTTTTGCCTTCTTCCCAACCGCGACTTTCGTAACGGACTGGGACCTCTTCGATCCGCACACCACGCTTGGCTAGCTTGGCGGTGATCTCTGGTTCAAAGCCGAATCGCTTCTGCTCGATTTCGATCTCATTGAGCAGTTCGCGGCGGAAGGCCTTGTAACAGGTCTCCATGTCGGTCAGCCGATAACCTGTCATCATGTTGGAGAAGGTCGTCAGCAGCCAATTGCCTAATCGATGCAGTCGCGATGGATCCTGGTCGCCATGCATCAGATAGCGGGAACCATACACAACATCGGCCGTGCCGTTGCGGAGCGGTTCGATCACACGCAAGATGTCGCTCGGATCATATTCCAAATCGGCATCTTGAACGATCACGAATTTGCCGGTGGCCAGTCGAAAGCCGGTTTGCAGTGCAGCCCCTTTGCCGGCGTTGACCGGATGGTGGACCACCTGCACCTCTTTGAAGCGCTCTAACTGCTTGAGTGCTTCTGGTGTTTGATCGGTACTGCCGTCATTGACCACAATGATTTGTTTGGAGATGGCCAACCGTCGCACGCGATCGACTATTTCCAGCACGGTCTTGGGTTCGTTATAAACCGGAATGACAACGGTTAGATCGCACAGATCGGCGGAGGCATCAGCTTGGGCGCCGGACAGCGACTTGGCCGCTTCGTCGACTAGGGCGGTCGCTTGCTCCAATCGCTCCATGCTCTCTTCCAGAATGTCGGTCTCTTCGAGATTGGCGCCTACAACGGTTAGGATAGGCACACTGTCCGGAGTTTTCGTGGTGGTCATAAGAGTTTTATGGCAACTCGGTTGAGTTGTTTAGGCAAGTTGTGATCAATCACTATTCTCTCGCACCCGCAATCGGGTGCAGCGAGACAACAGGCTCCGCCAGGGAACTGTAGCTCATGGATGTTCGCGGCGTCGATATGAACTGGCCAGAAAGGCTGGAACGGCCGCGCGGCAGGTCTTTCTGTACTCACGGGGTAGAGTGTAAGCTGTTGGTTGAGTTAACGTGCGTCTGCGCTGGCGGATCACCACCCGTACCCAAGTTATGCCTTAAATCCCTATGATTTCCGCCGTTCCTTTCGCCATCGCCGCCGTGCCGGCTGCTATGTATCTAATGATATTGGGACGCTTTCGGCTGAGTGTGCGTCCGATGGTGACCACCGGTTGGCGTGATGCCGCCGCGCTGGGGATTGCTATTATGGGCCTGATGGCCATCGGTCCGATGCAACTATTCTTTCCGACCTACGCGGCGGCCCGGTTTGCCGGCTGGGTGTGGGGCATGTTGTTTGGCCTGTACCTGCTCAGCCTGCTGCTGGTCGTGCTGGGCTGTCGTCCGCGGCTGATTGTGTATGGACTGGACGAAGAAGCGTTCTTTCAAACGCTGCGACAAGCGGCTCTGCGAGTGGATCCACAAGCGCTGTGGCACGGTCAGATTCTGACCCTGCCCACGGTTGGATTACAGTTAGCCGCCGAGCCCACCTGCGCGCGAGGCGTGCAAACGGTGGTTATTGTGACCGCTTTAGTGAGCGCCGCTCCCTGGATGCAGTTGGAACGCGAACTGGTCAAAGAGTGTAGTCAGGTGCGCACCGAAAATCGTACGTGGGCCGGCGTCTGGCTTGTCGCCGGCGGTCTCTGCTTGTTGCTGATCTCAGCCCAAATGATTCTGGCCGATCCAGCCGCAGCACTGCTAGAACTCCGCGACTTCTTCACCCGGTAGCCACTCGTCGCCAGACGGTGGTCTTCGTAGCCACTGTCGCCAGACGGTGGATTTCGTAGCCACCCGTCGCCAGACGGTGGTCTCAGCTGGAGACGAAATCCACGCTTGTTAGCTCAGTCCAACTAGTTGCTCGCGCCTAGCTTCTTCAGCACGTCACAGGCTTGTAGTATCTGAGCCTGGCTGACATCCATATGGGTGACCAGTCGTACCAGTTGGGGTCCGAAGGGCAGGGCACCGATGCCATGTTCGGCCAGTCGACTGACGAAGTTCACGGACGTGCCCAGTTCTGGCGAGACGCGAAAGATCACCATGTTGGTTTCGATCTTGGCGGCTGGTAAGGATAGTCCTCGAGTGCTGGCGACGGCCTCGCCCAATAATTTCGCATGGGCATGATCGTCGGCCAATCGAGACACGTTGTGCTGCAGGGCATACTGGGCGGCGGCGGCCAAGATACCGACTTGTCGCATGCCACCGCCAAAAAGTTTCCGAGCGCGTCGCGCGTCGCGGACCAGTTCGGTCGTACCGGCCAGTAGCGAACCAACTGGTGCGCCCAGGCCTTTTGAAAAGCAGATGCTGACAGAATCAAAGGGGGCTGACAATTCTTCCAGAGACATCTGCGTGGCGACGGCCGCATTGAATAACCGCGCTCCATCCAAGTGAGTCTTTAGA
>JADLDX010000885.1 GCA_020846515.1 Pirellulaceae bacterium | reverse complement strand
TGCGCTCGACTAGGCAATGACAAACTGCTGGAAGTCAGCGAGCAGTTTAAGTCCCTATCAGCCTAGTTTAACAGTCAGCCGTAGGCGTACTAACCCTCCCAGCGCAGCGCCCGGGAGGGTCGAAAAAACAGGCGCTACTGCAGCCTGTTTTTTCGGGGAGGGTGCATGCGCCGCAGAGGTGAGTTCGCAGCGAAGTGCATCTGGCTTTGGTTAGCACGGGAGGCGCCCTCCCCGCCCACGCTGCCGCGGGGCGACCCTCCCGCCGCTACGCAGCGGGAGGGTTAGTTCGCTGCTGCGCAGCGATCTACTGGAGGCGGACAGCAGTTCCAGTACGCCTGCGGATGACCGTTAAACACTGGTTGACCAGGATTTCGCCTACTGCGACAATCGCGGAGAACTTCAAGCAACACCCTTTTGTAGATTATCGAAAGTTACTCTGCATGCAACTGGCAAAGCTCACCAACTCCGCAGGTAAGACGGCCGTGGCTCGCGTCGAAGCCGAAACGCTGGTCGTGCTCGATCTGGCAGCCGCTGGTTTGAATTCGTTGGCCGATATTCTGGCGTCGGATTCGCCAGCCCGCACAGTCGCGGCCTTATCCCCCACGCGTGAACGCATCGCGGTAGCCCAAGCTAAATTGCTGGCCCCGATCGATCATCAGGAAGTCTGGGCGGCTGGGGTGACTTACAAACGTAGCCAGACGGCCCGCATGGAAGAGTCTGAAACGGCTGCGTCGTGTTACGATCGCGTGTATGTTTCGCCAAGACCAGAGTTGTTTTTCAAAGCCACACCCAATCGCTGTTCGGGGCCGATGGCACCAGTGCGTATCCGTCAAGATGCCACCTGGAACGTGCCCGAACCGGAACTGACGTTGGTCTTGTCGCCTAAGCTGAAGCTGGTCGGTTACACCATCGGTAACGACATGAGTTCGCGCGATATCGAAGGTGATAATCCGCTCTATCTGCCACAAGCCAAAGTCTATGATCAATGTTGTGGTTTGGGACCGTGGATCACGCTGGCCGAAGACATGCCAGCCAAACCTGACATCAAAATCTCGTTGAAGATTGAACGCGGTGGACAAAGCGTCTTTGAACAATCGACCTCGGCCGATGAAATGGCGCGGACCTTTGAAGGTCTGATCGAATGGCTGGGACGCGATAACAGCTTTCCAAACGGTGCTTTCTTGCTAACCGGTACGGGCATTGTGCCGGACAGTTCCTTCACGCTGGCTCCGAAGGATCGCGTATCGATCACCATTGCTGGCATCGGAACCTTGATCAACGACGTGGTCCAAGGCGCTTAAGGCCTGGGATTTGAGCTCGACTGTACCTGTTGCCCACACCCCGCTTTCATGCAACCCATTCACCCATAAGATTCCAATGAGCATTGCACCCGTTTTGATTGATGGACACTGGCAGCCTTCGGCTGGCAAAGAATCGTTTCAGTCGATGAATCCAGCCACTGGCGCGGCCTTGGATGAGCGATTTCCTGTGAGCACTTGGGCGGATTGCGAACTGGTGCTGAGCGCGGCGGCGAAAGCGGCTGCCGCTTTGCGTGCCCTGGGCCCCGAGCCCATCGCTGCGTTTCTGGAAGATTATGCCAATCGCATCGATGCCGCGGCAGCGGAGTTAACGGCGATCGCCAACATCGAAACCGCGTTGCCAGTTGAGCCTCGATTGGCCAAGGCTGAATTGCCGCGCACCAGCAATCAACTGCGTCAAGCCGCAGCGGCCGTGCGCAGCGGTTCCTGGGCCATGCCGACGATCGATACCAAGCTGAACATTCGTTCGTGTTTTGAACCGCTGGGCCCCGTATGTGTCTTTGGCCCCAACAATTTTCCGTTTGCCTTTAACAGTGTATCGGGCGGTGATTTCGCAGCGGCCATCGCGGCCGGTAACCCGGTCATCGGCAAAGCCAACACGTCACACCCTGCGACTACTCGCAAACTAGCGGAATTAGCGCTCGAGGCCATCCAAGCCACTGGCCTACCACCAGCTACGTTGCAATTGATCTATCGCCTGAGCCATGAAGACGGAGCCAAACTGGTCAGCGATTCACGCGTGGGCGCAACTGGCTACACCGGCTCGCGACACGCTGGACTGGCTCTGAAGGCGGCCGCTGACCAAGCAGGCAAGCCGATCTATTTGGAGCTGTCGAGCGTCAATCCAGTCGTGATCCTGCCGGGCGCGCTGAGCGAGCGCGGCGCAGAACTGGTCGACGAGTTCGTCGGTAGCGCTCTGATGGGCACCGGTCAATTCTGTACCAATCCAGGCCTGGTGCTGTTGATGGCCGGTAGTGCAACCGATGCCTTTATCCATGGTGTCAGCGAAAAATATAAAACAGCCGCAGCCGGCACATTGCTTTCAAGCGGCGTACGCAACTCGCTGACCAAAGCGATTGAAACTCTCACCAAGGCCGGTGCCAAACTACAAGCCGGCGGCACGCCCATTGAAGGTCGCTGCAGCGTTAGCAATACTCTCTTGACGGCCTCAGCCTCGCAGTTCTTGAGCGATCCCCATGTGTTTCAAACCGAAGCCTTTGGTAACGCGACGCTGATGGTTGTGGCCAATACGCAAGGCGAAACTGTACAGGTGCTCCAAGCGCTCGAGGGCAATTTGACCGGCTGCATCTATTCAGCCAAGAGTGGCGCAGATGATGCCACATACTACAAAATCGCACCTGAGTTGGCTTGCAAGGTTGGTCGCATGTTGAATGACAAGATGCCCACGGGTGTCGCCGTCAGTTCGGCCATGAATCATGGCGGTCCCTATCCGGCCACCGGCCACCCCGGCTTTACCGCCGTCGGTATTCCGGCCAGCTTGATTCGGTTCGGCAAGTTGACGTGCTACGACAATGTGCGTGAATCGCGATTGCCTAAGCTGTTGCGAGATGCCAGCCCATCGCCGGAAACCTGGCGACTGATCGACGGCCAGTGGCAGAAGTAATCGCTGAGGTAACAGCTAGGTATAGCAAGAGTAATGTGGTGCACTGCCAGAATGGAACTCACCGATGGCCACGGGACTGTTTATTGGTGGCCAATGGAGGCCAGGCGCCGATCACATCGCGGTCACCAATAAGTTTACACATCAAGTAATTGGGCAAGTCGCCGTACCGAGCAGCGCTGATATTGAATTGGCGCTAGCCAGTGCGGTCAGCGGCGCCGCTATCATGTCGGCCCTTCCAACCCATCAACGCTATGACATCTTGAGCCGCACGGCGCAATTGATTCTGGCCCGTAAGGTTTCGTTAGCCCAGACCATCGCCCAAGAGGCTGGCAAGCCGATCAAGTTTGCGCGCGTGGAAGTCGATCGAGCGGCGATGACGTTTCAACTGGCCGCCGAAGAGGCGCGACGTATTCATGGTGAAACGTTAGCCTTGGACGCGATACCATCTGGCGAAGGCTTCTTTGGTTTTTGGTGGCGCAAACCCGTGGGTGTCGTGGCCGCCATCACGCCCTTTAACTTTCCGCTGAACCTGGTGGCTCATAAATTGGCGCCAGCCATTGCCGCCGGCAACGCTTTTATCCACAAACCGGCTGAGGTCACTCCGCTAACGGCGGTCGCCTTGATGGAGATCTTGCTGGAAGCCGGCTTGCCGCCGATGGCTGGCCAGTTGTTGCCCGGTAGCGGCAAAGTCGTGGGTGATGCGATCGTTGCCGACCCAAGAGTTCGCAAGGTGACTTTCACTGGTAGTGCCGAAGTCGGTCGCCTGATAATATCGCGGGCAGGGATTAAGAAAGTCACGCTTGAACTGGGCAATAGTTCGCCGGTGATCGTGGCCGAGGATGCGGATCTTGAGTTCGCAGCCCGACGCTGTGCAATCGGTGCGTTCGCGCATTCCGGCCAGGTGTGTATCAGCGTGCAGCGTATTTACGTGGACCAGCGGATCGAAGACAAATTCAGAGACCTGCTGATCGCCGCTACGCAAGCCATCCAGGTAGGCGATCCACTTTTGGATCAAACCGATGTCGGTCCGATGATTGCGGAAAAAGAAGCGGAGCGCATCGAGCAGTGGGTTAGCCAGGCAGAGCAGGGCGGGGCGGTACGCTTGGTCGGCGGTCAACGCGATGGAGCTGTGTACTATCCGACGCTTTTGGATAAAACCACTGCCGACATGCAGGTCACGCGAAATGAGGTCTTCGCCCCAGTCGCCACCTTCGGCACGTATGCCAATTTCGACGAGGCATTGCGCGCCGCCAACTCGACTGACTATGGTTTACAAGCCAGCTTGTTTACCCAGAACATAGATCGAGTATTCAAGTCCATACGTCAATTGGACTTTGGCGGAGTGATCGTCAATGACATGCCTGGTTTTCGCGCCGATCACATGCCCTACGGCGGAAATAAACAAAGCGGCTTGGGACGCGAAGGCCTGAAGTTTGCCATCGAAGAGATGACCAACATACAAACCGTAGCCATTCGGATGCCCGAGTAGTTCCTGCTGCTCCGCAGCAGGAACCAACCCTCCCGCCGCGCAGCAGCGGGAGGGCCGACCCGCGGCAGCGTGGGCGGGGAGGGCAGGCTTCGACTAACCATGCATGTAGCGCTTCGCTGCGAGCTCGTCTGTGCGGCGCAGGCACCCTCCCCGAAAAACTACGCTAAACGCGTGTTTTTCGACCCTCCCTAGCTTCGCTTGGGAGGGTTA
>JADLDX010000884.1 GCA_020846515.1 Pirellulaceae bacterium | reverse complement strand
TGCTCTTTTTCGTGGGTGGGTTTCTCAGCCTATGGGTGTGGCTCGTATCGCGACAGCGTTTGCCTGGCCGTCTCCGGCACAGCCTGCCGGTACCCGACCATGGAAGCCAAAGCGTCCAACCCCGCCAAGAAGAGAGCGGTCATCAAGGCGACGAAGATCACTAACCAGGTGGCCATCCATATTCGGCCGTGGGGTAGGAACGCACAGGCGAAAACCAACAGACCGATCAATCCTAGTAGTAGATTGGTGCAACGTCTGATATGCCGTTGAAATCCGCCCCACCAAGCAATGGTGCGGGTTTTGGCCGTCTCTTCCCAGAGAGCATTATGCCATTGGGGTGATCGCAGGTAGCTCAACCCTACGGCGACCGACATGGTCAACACGCCACCCACTATACAAAGTGCTGTTTCCATAAGCCCTGTCTGTCGCCAAAAGTAATTTGTCGATTGAAACTAGCGGGTGCGTGCGCCGCACCAGACGAGTCCGCAGCGGAATACTTCATGCCTTGGTTAGCACGGCTGGCCCTCCCCGCCACCTAACGCTGTGAAGCATTTTAGAAGCGGAACGGCGCAAGCCGTCCGGTATATCCCCGGTAGTTATAGGAACCGGAGGGCTTGCGCCCAACCGCTACAAATGTCGGATTTCACGAGCAAACATGCTTCACAGCGTTGCCCGCCCACGCTGCCGCGGGTCGCCCCTCCCGCTGCTAAGCAGCAGGAGGGTTAGGTTGCTACGGCTGAAGCCAAGACTGATCACTTCTGGCTTTTGAGCCATTCGAGCAGGACGTCGGCCACCTTGCGTAGGGAATCACCGGAACAATTTTCGGGTACGTCTTTTTCTGTATGCCAATAATTGTCCCGCGAACCGGGCTTGGGATAGTCAAAGTCGATCAGGTCGACCGTC
Source organism: Pirellulaceae bacterium (assembly GCA_020846515.1). Classification (GTDB taxonomy): domain Bacteria; phylum Planctomycetota; class Planctomycetia; order Pirellulales; family Pirellulaceae; genus Aureliella. The sequence continues at coordinate 2,845 of JADLDX010000884.1, read as the reverse complement.
GGTATCTTGGCGATCTGGTTGAGCGGCAAATGATCATCACGACCCTCATGTCGATTGCGGGGTATGAAGTCGTTCACGCCCACGCGTTTGGCGGCCGCAAAAATTTCTTTCACGACGCTTTCCGCGTACTGCATGCTGTAGGTTTCGCGATAAATCGACAGTTGCTTGTCGGCTACCATATCGACCACCACACCTTTGCGATACTTGCCCGGCATCAAGCCGGCAGCCACTTGCTGAGCAAAGTGAATCGAACCCAAAAAATAGCGATCGCGATCGCGTGTGTCGTCAAACAGGAATTCTTCGCCATCGAAAAGCACAAAGTCCACTCCGACCGACAATTTGGTAGAACGTAAAACGTGAGCCATCTCCATGCATAGAGCTACACCACTGGCCCCATCGTTGGCTCCGATAAAAGTGCCTCTGGGGTTGACTGGGTCACGATCAGGGTACGGTCGTGTATCGTAGTGAGCCCCGATGACGATGCGATCTTTCAACTCAGGTTGCCAACGCACGATCAGATTGACTAGCTCGACCGTCGATCCGTCGTTGGGATGTCGAGTCGCGAATTTTTGCTGTTCAACCACGGCACCCAATTTCTCGCAGTGCTCGATAATCATCTTCTGTTGTTCGAGCATCGCCGGTGAACCGCTGGGCCGTGGGCCAAGCTGACAGATGGCTTTTAAATAACCGTAAGCGCGATTTGCATTAAACTCGCTTTTGGCGGGAGGTGCATTAACTGCTTCAGCCTCCGTGCAACCGCACAAACAAAACAGAACCACCGACAGAATGGCGCCGTGTGACAGCCAAGTCAACCATTTGCCACGCGATCGAGGATTCGAAGGCCCAATAGACTTCGGCCCAGTAGACATCGGCGCAGCACACAATGGCCTAATCGTTGAGTGATCGAGTTGGCAGATTTGGCGGTAGATGAGACAATCCATGAGTAGGTTCCTGGTTGGCAAAATTCGTCCTACTCCTAAGATAGCAGTTGCCCTAACACCTTGGCCACACCACGCCCCGGCGATGACTGGCCAATATTGGCCAATATTGAGACATTTTCGCGGAGTCAGCTTTGGAACCGTCGGTTGCATCGGAAGCCACAGATCGCTCACCATTCACGCTACCGGCTGTCGAAGCCGCCGAAGCGATTCGCCTGCGGGGTGTGCGGACCCATAACTTGAAAGGTTTCAATCTTGATCTGCCTCATAACCAGTTGACGGTTATCACCGGTGTCAGCGGCAGCGGTAAGAGTTCTTTAGCGTTTGATACGATCTTTGCCGAGGGGCAGCGTCAATACGTCGACAGCCTTTCAGTTTACGCGCGGCAATTCCTTGACCAGATGCAACGGCCCGATGTCGAGACGATGGACGGCCTGCAGCCGACATTGTGTATCGATCAACGCACTGGTACGGCCAACCCGCGTTCCACCGTGGCTACGGTCACGGAAATCTACGACTATCTGCGACTGTTGATGGCCAAGGTTGGTACACCGCACTGTTTTGCGTGTGGACAGCCCATACAGCAGCAATCCGCAGACCAGATTCAAGCGACCTTGGCGGCTATGCCCGAGGGTACGCGTCTAATCATCATGGCCCCCGTCGTGCGCGGCCGGCCCGGCGGACATAAAGATGCGCTGGCCGGCGTTCGCAAAGCGGGTTTGGTTAAAGTGCGAGTGGATGGACAGTTGTTTGATATCGAAGCTGTACCAGAACTGGCCGTACGCAAAAAGCACTCTATTGACGCCGTGGTCGACAAAATTATCGTCCGACCTAACTCGGCCGCGCGGCTTTCAGAGTCCATCAGGCTGGCACTATCGCTGGCCGACGGATTGGTATCGGTCTCTGCGACATCCTCAGCAGCGCCCAACGCTGGGCTGGAGGGAACATCCGACGAACGTTTGTTCAGCACTCGGTATGCTTGTGCCAATTGCGGTGTCAGCTATGAAGAGCTGGAACCGCGGACTTTCAGTTTCAACAGCCCCTATGGTGCTTGTCCCGATTGTCAGGGTATGGGCACTCAGCCGCAGTTTGATCCGGACAGTTTTATCTTGGATTGGGATCGAGCACCTGCCAAAGGGGCCATCTTGCCTTGGCAAAGTGCGCCAACCAAAGTAAAGCGTCCGCTGCGTGCAGCCCTGGAAAAGTTGTTAGCGGAAGTGGACGCACAGTGGGAGCTCCCGCTTGCCGAACTCAAGGCGACTCAACGTCGACGATTGTTAACGGGTCAGTCGAAAGCCAATAGCACCAGTACGACGGAAAATGCGGGTGGCATCCTGGGTCACTTAATTGAAATGCATCGCAGTGCCACGTCGCGCGAAGACGCCGTTGTCTTGGAATGGCTCGATGGCTTTCGCCAATCGCTGCCTTGTCCTGCTTGCGGTGGCTCGCGTTTGAGACGCGAGGCACTCTCGGTAACTGTGGATGGCCTGAACATTCATCAGTTGTGCTCGAAGAGCGTTTCGGAGGCTTTGCTGTGGCTAGCCACATACCAACCCGATACAGATCGGGCTCAAATAGCGTCACCGATCATCAAGCCGATACAACATCGCTTGAATTTTTTGGCCAAAGTGGGTCTTGGCTATCTGACTTTGGAACGCGGCGCCGATACGCTTAGCGGTGGGGAACTGCAACGTGTACGTCTGGCGGCCAGCATCGGTAGTGGACTCGTAGGCGTCTGCTACGTACTGGATGAACCATCGATCGGTCTGCACCAACGCGATAATGATCGATTGATTGAATCGCTTCGCGATCTGCAATCGCAAGGCAATACGGTCATCGTCGTGGAGCATGACGATGCCATGATGCGGGCGGCTGATGTGTTGATTGACATTGGGCCTGGGGCTGGA
>JADLDX010000883.1 GCA_020846515.1 Pirellulaceae bacterium | reverse complement strand
TTTGGATGTTGCAGCTTCGCAACCAATTCCGCTTCGTCGTGAAACCTGGCCACTGTAACCGGATTCAGGCTCGACAACACATCGATTGTCTTCACCGCCACGAAACGTTTCAGCCGCTGCTGGCGAGCGCGATAAACTACTCCCATGCCACCGTGGCCGATGATTTCTAACAGTTCAGAGTCACCAAGTTGGTCGAACTGAAGGTTGCGGTCGATGCGCGCGCTTTGGCTGCCATTTAGTTGGCTACCAATCGTTGAGTCCGTTGGACTCGGCGTATGAGCTTGATCGCGAAAGACACGGTCGACGCTGAGTATCTTCTGCAAATCCGCTCGATACTCTGGAAAGCGAAGTTGCAACGCCTCAGCCGAAATCGGGTGATTCGCCTCCTGGCTGAGCACGAATTCCAAATAGATCAGTTCCAGAACCGCTTCCCTGGACTGGCACAGGTCGGGACGCTCCGCCAGGATCGACTCGCATAGATTCGAATCACCCAACTCATGCCGACGTTCCAATTCAGCCAACGCCTGACGTAGAGATTCTGCAGTCTGCATTGTGACTGCAGGCGATATTCCATTGGTCAAGTCATTTTGCTGCATTGGAAATCAGAGTCAGCACAGGGATCTTGGGCTCACAGTCAATTACGGTACCTCGAATACTCTCACAACTGATGCATTTATGCCGGCGTATTAAAATCGGAGACCTGCGGGGCAAGTGCTTCGTTCGGCACGTAGTGCAATTTCAATTCATTATGCTATCTTCCGCAAATACCCAATGCCATAATGGGGCCAAACTGTTACATAGTTTTGATTCATTTGGGGGAAAATTTGCTTTGAATGACCAGAAGACCAACGACGAGTTTTCCGAGTTACTCGTTCGAGCCAGGTCAGGCGATTCGGTTGCTCAAACTCAATTGTGCCAAGAGTACGAAAGGCAGGTGTACATAGTAGTACGGGTGCTGCTCGGCCCGTTGCTGCGCCCCCATTTGGACTCGATCGATTTAGTGCAGTCAGTACACCGATGTTTGCTGGCTGGAATTCGCGACCAAAAGTTCGAGATCGCCACGCCTCAGAATCTGATTGCGCTCGCATGCTCGATGGTTCGTCGAAAGGTGGCACGCAAGTGGCGCATTCACCGGCGCCAAATTCGCGCGACCGTCGATCCTAATGACAGTCAGTTGCTTTCCATGACACTTCGAAACCTATACTGCCGCGAAGGTTCGCCAGCGGAAGTAGCCCAGTACGCTGACTCACTCGAAAAGTTTTGTGAACGACTAAATCCAATCGAGCGGTTCATGTTGGAACGCAAGCTCGAGGGGTACACGACCGGGGAGGTAGCCGAGCAACTCGGTTTGCATCCAGTTGCAGTTCGAGTTCGCTGGAGTCGACTGCGCGATCGCTTGGCGGCTCAAGAAGTCTATCTCGACGGCATATAGATCTCGATCTGCTGTCGAATCTTCCTCGCGCCTCTCGCGAGCTTCTTCAAGCTTGCGATCACGTTCGGCAAAAATGGCTTCTTGCCGTCCTTGGAGCATGGCCACCGCGACACTTCGACACGTGAGGCAGTTCGCTTTGGAAAGCCGCCTTTTGTTAAAATGCGTGGATTGCTTTGCTCGAAAGGCCCGAATCATGAGAAGACGCATACTCAGCTGCGAATCGCTGGAATCACGCTTGGCCATGGCTGTTGTTGGCCTGGATCCCGCATTTGGTATTGCTGGTCAAGCCACCGCCGGTTTTTCTGAAAATACCAGTAGCGGTACAACGGCTAGCGATGTGGCCGTTCAACCGGATGGCAAGATCGTTTCAGCTGGCGACCGAACGCTGCTTCGCATGCTGGACAATGGCCAATTGGATCGTCAGTTCGGTGCTGAAGGTCTGGTCGGACTAGCCTTCGATTGTAGGGCACTGACTCTGCAAAACGATGGCAAGATCGTTCTAGTCGGCAGTGTAAATGGGACTGAGTCGATCATAGCGCGGTACCAAACCGACGGTCGCATCGATACCACCTTTGGCAACTCGGGCTTCGTCTCATTTGATTTTACAGAAGAGTATGAATACGCCAGTGCCGTCGCCATCGATTGGGTTGGCCGCATCGTTTTCACAGGCGATGCTCATGGACCATTGACCGTGGGCAGGCTGGCCAGCGACGGTTCTCTTGACCCGTCGTTCGGCAACAACGGCTTGCTGATTCGCGATATGGGTGGATGGATAAGTGCCCAAGACGTGGCGCTGCAGTCCAACGGGGGCGTTGTCATTGCAGGCAATAACATGTCCGTACAGAACCTCAGCGTTTATCGGTTGCATCCCAACGGAACACTGGACGCAAACTTTGGTGTGTTCGGCGTTTCCGCTGTCGACTTTGAATTGCCGCCTGCCTTTCTCTGGGAAGAGCGGGGAGCGTCCGTGGAAATTCAATCAGATGGGCGCATCGTGGCGATGTGTGAGTATGACGCCAAATGGTTGGGCTTGGTTCGACTAAACGCGAACGGCTCGATCGATACTAGTTTCAGTGACAACGGCAAGCTGGAGATAGTCGCCGACTTTTCCACTGTGGTAATCGATATGAAAATCCACACCGATGGCCGTATCTTCGCCATGAGCAGCTTCCGGACGTACGCAGTGTTACCTAACGGCACGCTCGACGATACGTTTGGCTTCTTTCCGTATCGCGACTTGTTGGCTGGTGGGAATCCAATTGACCACGGCATGGTCCTAAGTGAAGATGGAATCTTGATGGTCGGCAACTACACCTCATGGCAAGATCAGAAAATGCTGTTTCATCGCGGACTATTTAACGGCGCGATGGACACTTCATTTGGTCAGGGCGGGAAACTGCACTTGTTGTCTGGGCCCAGTCGTGACGTCTCGTCGGATTCAACGTTGCAAGCTGATGGCAAGCTGTTGATGGCTGGTAAGACGATAGAGAATTTGGGAATCACGCGGTACCAGACAAACGGCAGCCTGGATCCAAGCTTTGGACAAGGCGGCAAAGTGACAATGGAGCCGCTGCCAAGTTACTTTTTGGATTCAGTCGCTTCGGTGGACGTTGTCCGAAATGGACAGATCATCGTCGCAGCCAATTTTCGCAAACGTGACCTCACCGATGCAAACGTTTTTCTGTTGCGTCTGAATGCCAATGGCAGTCTAGATACAACCTTCGGTGTCGACGGTTATCAAATGCTCGACTTGGGCGCCAGCGAATACGCGTCGGACCTGCTGATTCAACCGAATGGCAAAATGGTCGTGGCAGTTAACAGGTTCAGCACTGGATGGAATGCCGCATTGTTCCGTTGCAACGCTGACGGAACCTTGGATACTTCGTTCAGCCACGATGGCAGTCTGCAAATGGCCACCAACGGATCGAAGTTCGCCAAGATACTCCTGCAACCAGATGGCCGGATTCTTGCTGGTGGCCACTTGTCCTTCGGACAAAATGTGCCTTTTGCGTTGCTGGCTCGATTTATGCCCAACGGCGCACCAGATCTTTCATTTGGCACCAATTCCGTCATCATCGAACGGAAAGGGGCGATTGATATTGTCACGGATATAGACCTGGGAGCCGACGGAAGCATCTATGCAACCGGTGGCAACATGACGATCCAGAAATACTCAACAGTCGGTGTGCGAGACACCAGCTTCCAATGGGCGCCACCAAACATGGTCGTTCCCTTTGATTTCCGCACTGAGATCCGATCAGGATACAACATGCAACTTATCTTGCGCCCAGAAGGCTACTTGATGAGCGGCATCTTTGGCGATCGCAGTGTCGTCTTGGCCTTCCGAACCGATGGAACGCTGGATGAACGATTCAATGGCAGCGGCAAGTGGTTGGCTACCAGTTCAACACCTGGTAACGTACAGATAAACAGAATCTTTCTGCAGCCCGATGGCAAACTGCTGGCCACTGGCTCGATCACTGAAACGGAAACCTATTCGACAGACACTGATTTTGTAGCTTATCGCTTCAATGCCCACAGCACGCCCCTGGTAACTACAACGGTATCTCGAAATTCGGCTGGCCAAATCGAGCTTTCCGATTTGTGGCAACACAGCGACAAGTGGCGTTTCGGTACGACTGCTACATCGTTAATCATCACCGACATGTCAGCTGATCGCCGAGTCAAATTCTCAGTAATTGGTTTACCAGAAATCACTGGCGATGACACCAAGCAAATCGTTATACCGTTGAGCCTTCTGCAAGCGAGCGGACAGCCACTGATTGTGAACTCGTTCGCGGGCGATGACACCTTTACTTTCAGCGACCAGTTTAACGCACCCACGTTTGGTCTGAGCCTTCGCGGTGGCTTCGGCAACGACACAATATCGATGAGCAACCAATCCGTTCCCATCAATTGGATACTTTCCAGCGCAACCTCGGGCTCGCTTCGTCCACTCGGACGCACGCCCATTCGTTTCGCTGGAATCGACAAAATGCTGGGCGGAACAAATAGCGATGCATTCAGGTTGGTCTATCAGGGTAGCTCAGATCGCCTGGTTATCGATGGCGGCGGTGGCGCCCTCGATTCGATTCAGTTGCAGGCCGACCAGGACATGTCCGTCAGCAACAATGCCTGGCCTGGGGACAGTCAGACACTGATTGTCGGCATAGATCAACCTCAATACTATTCTATGCAGGGAATCGAAAAAGCGACAATCATCAGCGGAGCCAGCGACAATCGGATCGACTTCTCCAAAGCGACTTGGGCATTAACGCTGCGCGCTGGCGCGGGGAATGATACCATTTTTGCTTCCCAAGCCCCATCGCTGCTTTACGGAGAAGCGGGTAACGACATCATCTATGGTAGTGTCTCCGTGGATAGAGTCTTTGGCGGCGAAGGCAATGATGTGATCATCGGCAACTTGGGAGACGATCAGCTTTTTGGCGAAGCCGGCAACGATATCCTGATTGGCAACCAAGGCGGTGACTTGATGTATGGAGGTACTGGCCAAGACCTGTTTATTGGAGGATTCTGCAGCGTCATTGAATCCCTGACGTCATCAAATCTTGGCAGGCAAGTCGTCAACGCCTGGTTCAGCACGTCCAGCTATGCGAATCGCGTGCATCAGCTATCCGTCCTTGGAATAGGACCCGATCGCGTTAAACTCACTGCCGGCTCCACAGTCATCGATGACAACGAAGTGGACACCTTCTTCGGTGAGGATGACCTCGATTGGTTCTTTGTCAACGCCTTGCAAGAGCTCAACGTCGCGCCACGCGGGCTGCGAGATGCACAACCAAGCGAAACGGTGACATGAAAAAAGGGGTCAGGTCTATTTTCCGCAAAAATAGACCTGACCCCTTTTCCGCTCGGCTGGTACGCAAGCAGTACCCAATAATGGCGACGGTATCCTTATCGAATCCTCAGGCAACAGGATTGGCGGCCCTGGAATAGGTGAGTCCAATACTATCTCCGGCAATCGGCTAAATGGAATAAGGCTAAGTGGACGTGCAGCCTTCAACAATACAGTCGAAGGCAATATGATTGGTACCAACCCAACAGGCACTGCAGCGATTCCCAATCAAGGCCATGGAGTGCTCGTCTCAGGCGCTCCCAACAATCGGATTGGTTCAGCCACCGATGCTGCTGGTGGTAATGTAATGTCCGGAAACAGAAATGCTGGAATCGCCTTTTCCCTTGCCGGGGTCGGAGGCAATGTTGTTTACGGTAACAAAATCGGCACTTCGAAGAGCGGTACCGAAGCCATTCGCAATGGTACTGGCGTGCTTCTCCTGGCAGGTGCCAACGGTGTTGTTATTGGCGGCGACACATCGAAACGCAACCTGATATCAGGCAACACAGGGTCGGGCGTGTACATCGCGCTCAATAGCAATAACCATACGATCTCAGGGAATTACATCGGTACCAATGTTAGCGGCACTGCACCGCTTGGGAACGGCATCGCAGGGATTACTGTCCTCAGCTCGGGCAATCAAATCGGTGGTGCCAGTTCCAGACTCGCCAATCGGATCGCCGGCAACCCTGTGGGCATCGCCATATCGGGTTCAGCCGCAACCCTGAATACAATCCGTTTCAACACGATTGGAACCACTACCGTTCCCAACACAGGCAGCGGTATTCAATTCACCAGTAACGCCTCGGGCAACACCGTTGGGCCATCCAACACGATTCAGGGCAATCAAACCGGCGTCCGAGTCAATGATGGCAGCATCAACAATCGCATAACCAGGAACTCGTTCTCTTCAAATACGAATTTGGGTATCGACCTCCTGCCACTTCCAGGAATCAATCCGCAAGATGCCGGGGATGCCGATGGCGGCGCCAACCGGGGCCAGAACTCGCCAACATTTGTTGGATCGCCACTGAAGATAGGTAATGATTTGCGGATCAACTTCAGAGTGAACTCAACGACTACCAATTCAGCGTACCCGTTGGCCATCGAGTTTTACTCAAGCGACGGTTCCGGCGAGGGACGCGCGTACTTGGCTGGAACCACCTACACTGCCGCCGATTTAGCGATTGGCACCAAGCTCGTTAACTTTGTCGGCACGGCCGCGAACCTGGTCGTTGGTTCAACTAAGATCATTGCACTAGCCACAGATGCCAACGGCAACACCTCGGAGTTTTCAGCTGAGCATGTCTTGGCCGCGCCTTTAGCAGCCGCGTTAGCGACACAAGCGAATCCGACACAAGCTGCTGCGACGCAAACCAGTGAAAAACTCGCTGCCAACAAAAATGGAATTGTCAGCCCCTTAGAGGCGACGAACATGGTCAATGCGATGAACACACGTTCGACTCAAGAAGGTGAAGGGGAGCAACCCCGTGCCTTTGGGCCACTGCCATACGAAGTTAACATCAGGGACCAAGCCCTCGAGGAACTGAGTCTTGAAGAAAAGGGGTCAGGTCTCATTTTCGTGACCCAGCGAGCGTCAACGCGACGTTTCGCGAGGTGAACTCCTGGCTGGTAACGATCAAGTGCATCGCAGATCAACTCGGGCTAGTCTGGACCTGTACACATCTTCTCGTTTACGGCCAGTAAATGAGACCTGACCCCTTTTCCGATCATCGGCGACCGTGGTTAAAATCGACGGGCTTGGTGACAGTCTCGGCGCCGGGATTGTTTTCAATTCGAGTCATTGTGCAGGTGGGATCGACAACAATTTTGGCGGGCTTACCCTGTAAAATGTTACCTGTGAATTGTATGTTTTGACCATTGGCGGCCAGCGTGACGACTTCCTCTGGTGCGGAGGCTCCCAGGACGAATATGTTGTCGCGCACGATGACAGGGCCGTAGCTGGCACCGGGTTCATAGAGCGTAAAGTACAGCTCTGGAAATTGGCCTGGCTTGGCCGTTTGATAGGCGATTCGACCGCGGCGCATGTCTGGTTCGTTTTTGGTTGTGTTGTTGATAAACAGATTCCCAACCATGATGAAGTTGACCGGTTGGTTGATCCATGCCCCGCGACCACCATTGCGAAACGTATTGCCGGTCATGGTCACATCCGTACAGCTTTTCTCGACGCTGACGACTCGCGAACCGTTAGTCCCATCGACGATATTGCCGGTGATGGTAGCGTTCTGACAGAACTCGGCCAGGAAGAACGCTCCCATGCGACTGCCGAGAATCTGGTTGTTGGCGAAGACGATGTTTCTCGAGCGCTGGATATGCATCGTGTCACCGATCGCGCTGAGCATGCAACCAGTGACTCGCAGGTCCTTGGCGGACGTGATGTCGAAAGCCCCCTTCCCCTTCCCGCCACCAGTTGGTGCGTAGGCTGCAAGGTAGGTGGCTTGAATATTGTGCGCCAACGCCGCGCCGGTTCCGCTGTCACCCTCGAAAACAATCGGAGCTCCATCGCGTCGGTCAGAGATCTTGATTGCGTCGGAAGTGGACTCGACAACGAAGTATTGCTTACCGCGCATGACATTCTTGGGCAAATTTGCGCCGAGCAACGTCAGGGCCTCGCTGGGCTGATCCGACTTACTGACAGGTAAAGAGTTTTCGCGATTGTCGAAACAGACTCGATCATCACCCGCTTTCATCGAGATACTCTCGCGTAGCCGGTCATTGCGGAAATAGCGCCGCGCTCGCTCGACCTCCCAAGGTTCGTACTCTTCGGGCCACGTCACGAGTTGCCACAGATAACCGTAGTCCCACATGAATCGGCCACTTCGAAGCAGCGTACAATTCTCGACGCTCACGCGCTCAGCCCAGGCGGAGACTGCGCTTTCGCTCCCTTGCTCAGCCAAGCCATGCACACCGATAACCGCTCCGGCCATACCGTTGGCTTTTACGTCACGAAAAAGCAAGTCGTGCGTGCCGCCGGGTCGAGTCGTCGTGATCTCGATGCCGTTGACTGTTGCATTGGGCTCCCAAGTGTTTTCACGGATCTCCGGATCGAAAACATGCCCCAGAAACTCGCCGCTGTGCCAGGCAAAATGGGATATATCTTGGCCTGCGAATACAACTAACTTGGCCTTGTCAGGCAAGGTTTTTGGCAAATGAAATCTGGCCCCATGAGCCATGATTGTCGTATTGGAAGACAGCGCCAACGGTTGGGTACCATCGAGCATATAGTCGCCCGGCGGGATGGTTACGACACCGCTTGAGTCTGAGATTGCAAGCAACTCTCTAATGCGATGTGAGTCGTCTGCACTGCATACAGGCACATCAAGCAGCGTAAAGCTGAACGCGAACAAGTGCATCAATGAATAAAAGCAAATGGCTTTCATGGTTGCGGTTTCCCTATCAGTTGGAGCTTAGTCGAAAGCTCTTTAACGATCTCGAGTTGCTCGTCAGCGACATCGTGAAGCTCTTCGGGGTCCACTGCATGGTGACGACGTCCGGTAGTCTCTCACGAAATTGCTTGTCGTTGCCAGCGAGACCTGTTTGCTCGGCACACAAGTCGGTCATCATACAGAAATGAATAAATGGGGTCAGGTCTCATTTTCGTGATTCAGCGAGCGTCAACTCCTGGCTGGTAAAGATCAAGTGCATCGCAGATCAACTCGGGCTAGTCTGGACCTGTACACATCTTCTCGTTTACGGCCGGTAAATGAGACCTGACCCCTTTTCCGATTCAGTCCTCG
>JADLDX010000882.1 GCA_020846515.1 Pirellulaceae bacterium | reverse complement strand
TTCTCTCCAAATCAATTGTCACTGAATCATCGACCAAGAAACGTGGCAGACCAGTTTGAGTGGCAAAGGCGCGAGCCACCTCGGCCGCGTCAATCACACTGCCGGCTGCACTGCGTTCCAAGATGCTTTGCATCAAGCGTAATGGTTGAGCCGGCAAAGCGGAGTAGCTCGCATAGCGGCGATGTAGTCCATTCAGTTCTTCGAGCGCCGATTCTGTAAAGGTACAGCGTCGCGATTGCTTGCGAGCCGCCGTGGCCGTCCGATACTCAGCCGCCTGTCTCAGAATGCTCGTGACTTCAGCCGGTGCTGGTTCCGTCACATCGTATCGCACCATCGATCGCAGAAGCAACGGTTCTTCTCGCTCAATGAGTGCAATCTGCTCGGGAGTGCACTCGCCGATGATCACCAATCGACCACGTGCCACCGCCTGGCGAACCATCGAAGCCACACCGGGTTGGCCTTCGATCTTGCCGGCTTCCATTAGCTCGGTCACCGAGCCGACATGGACTATACCGTGCGTGGCATGGGCTTCGCGAATTAGTTTCAAACATCGCTCTTGCCACATCCCCATGCCCGACATCCCAGACACCAAACGCGATCCCGTTGTCGACCAAATCTTTCGACCGCGCAAGCCGCTAATAACGGCCGAAAGCTGGAGATCATTACTGAGCGCGATTGCGGGCGTCGTTTCGTCGGCAGGCTTGGCTGCTTTGGTCGTCGGAGGCTTGGAAGCTGGTGCAGCAGTCAGTGGAGTGTCAGCCTGGCTCATCAGATGGACCAGCTGATGCACGATCGCTGTCTTACCCACACCGGCCGGTCCAACCAACAAGACACTTTGCGGTGTCTGTCCCATCAGATACTCGGCTACATCGATCGCCTGACTATTGCGTCCAAAAACTGGTTCCAACTGCGCGCGAGACAAATCGCTAGCTACCGCGCGTAAGGTCACCGTCTGCCGTCGCTGCTCAGCCAATAGTGACTTGGCTGACTCAGCTTTGGATTGCTTGGCCGCACCATGCCCCTTAAGCGGACTTTGAACAGTGATCAAGCGATAGCTGAACGAACGCTGAAAGAATCGTTTCCGTACGTCCCATAGGTCATAGCGGTCACCCAATCGAACCAACGCCACGCGAATCTGCTCATTGACCACTACGTCATCGATGTCCGCAGACGGACCATATAGGTCACAATGAACCGCCGGCACCTTGACCAGACACATACCGTCGGGCATTTCCCAGCGAAACGTTTCTAACGTTACTTCAATTGGCTCTTGCCAAGCCAATAATCGTTCTGGTGGTTCGAGCTTTATGAGAGCCTGCGAGACGATCGGCAAAGCGGCTAAAGGATCACTCATCAACCATTTGCGCGGAATGGCACTTCGTAATTCACGAACCGCTTTGGCTTGCAGTTTATGTTCGATATCCTTCCACTCGCGGCCAACGACATGCGATCGCCAAGGCGATAACAGTCTCGCACTAAGATACTGACCGCCAACCGTTTCAACTTGGACAACCAGCGTGGTTTGAAGATGATCTTGCATGAACGTTTAACCTAATGATTCCTCATGCAAAATCGTATTGTAAATCGAATCAATTACGTGGCATGTCGCTGCTTCAATCGACTGAAAAGCAGATTTATTCGACCGCCAATGAAGGTTAAGCGAAAGGCCCGCCTGTAATCAGGCGGGCCGTCGCTGAAAGTTCCAAACTACTGAGTGAAACTACCGTGTCAATCAACTGGGCTGGTTAACCGTGCTAGTGATTAACTAACTTCCCAACCGGCCCGGTAGCTCTTGTTGATCATCTTATCGGCTTCCGGCGCGTTGGTGGCTTTCAACTGCTCAGCGTCCCACTGCAATTTCTTGCCCACGCGATAGGCGACCGTACCCAGCAGTACCGATTCGGACAAACCGCCTGAATACTGGAAGTTACAGGTGGTAGGCGAGCCATCGCGACATGCCTTCAGCCATTCCTTATGGTGGCCGATCGAACGAGGGATCGTCGGCGCTGGTGGTTTGTAACCGGAGAACTTTTCCGTTGGGAAGAATCGGTACTTGTCGTAATCGGCGAACATCATGCCGGTGGATCCGACAAACAGAACGCCAGCTCCGGGCATCTTCTGCTCATACAGCGTCTTGGGAATCATGTTCCCATCGTACCAGGTCAGCTTGACCGGTGGCTTGTTGCCTCGAGCAGGGAACTCATAGCGGGCGACCATGCCTTCCGGTGCCGTCTCGGCATGGACAGGTGGTCCTTCGGACTCGATCGTGGTTGGATGAGTCAGTTCCAAAGCCCAGAAGGGCAAGTCCATATAATGGCAACCCATGTCACCAAGGGTACCAGAACCAAAGGCCCACCAACGCCGCCACTGGGCAGGGTGGTAACGACCTTTGGCGAACGGACGCTCGGCTGCTGGACCTAACCACAGGTTCCAATCCAAATACTCAGGTGCCTTTTCGGTTTCCGTTGGCAGATCGCCGCCGCCCCAAGCTTTGCCGATCCACACATGGACTTCGTGAACATCACCGATGGCTCCACTTTGGATCATCTCCACAACGCGTCGATAGTTCTCGCCAGCATGAATCTGGGTGCCCATTTGCGTGGCCAGCCCCTTCTCCTTCGCCAACTTGGCTACCAAACGAGCTTCGCCGACGGTATGCGATAGCGGCTTTTCGCAGTAAACGTGCTTACCGGCCTTCGACGCTCGGACCGTGGCCGGAGCATGATGATGGTCGGCGACGGCCACGACTACGGCGTCGATTTTGTCGCCTTCTTTGTCGATCAATTCTCGATAGTCTCGATACGGACGAGCTTCTTTGAACTGCCCCAGTCGCTGATCGAGATAGTTTTTGTCAACATCGCACAGGGCCACGATGTTTTCATGCAAGACTTCTTTGATGTTGTCCAGTGCCCGGTTGGCTGTGCCAATACAGGCCAGGTTCAACTTTTCATTGGGGGACTTGGACTGGGCCGCGGCCAGGCCGCTCCAGTAACCCACCGAGCTGACGGCCACGGCAGCGCCTGCAGCCTTAATTACTTGACGACGATTCGGTGCTTTGAACTGGTGACTCATAGCCTCCCCTTGTTGGTTACGAACTGTGCATGAACGATCGGCCCTGTATCTGAACAACACCATATGCTAATCAAACGTTAGCCGCATGGGCAACCACCCACCTATTACTCACACCCGGCTGTAATAGCGAGAGCGGTTAAGTCCACAGCCGACAGATGATGCCTGATCGCTTTAGTTGCCAGTCAAAAGAGCAATTGGGGATCAGCGAAAATGTCCAAATTTATACCATAAAATGAAAGGCGATCCCTCCATTTCTTTGATGGAGATACCAGGTGATACCATAAGTTGCGGCGGATCGAATGGACTTACGTCCCAAGTGTAGACAAAAAACGCTTACCTGCCTGGTGTCTCGGGAAAGCCGACACCGCGATATATTTCGTCAAGCGCCACTTGTACGTTGATTGACGCGAATTTGAGAGTGCAATTGGACTGATCGAAAATCGTCAAAACCCATGTATGGTCCGCTTGACGAACATACTGCTCAACGAGCGGGCGATCTTGAGCGACCAGTAGATACTCATGCACAGACGCGATCTGCCGATAGTGTCCAAATTTGGTGCCACGGTCGTATTTCTCCGTAGACTCAGAGAGTACCTCAACGATGATCTTTGGATTGAGCAGCGTATCCATGACCCCATCCTCAAATTGAGGCTGGTCGCAAACGACTAGGATATCTGGGTAAGTGTACAATCCCGTTGCGCTGACCTTGACCCGCAGATCGCTGGTCACGGTACGGCATGGTCCGTTTCGTAGTTGGCTACCGGTCTCTCGAGCGAGATTATCCTTAATCAGAGTGTGTTCCCAACTTGCTCCCGCCTTGGCAAACATTTCGCCACGATAGTATTCGCTGCGATAGTTCGCAGCACGCTCCCGATCTAGATATTGTTCTGACGAAAGTGTTGGTTTCTGGGCAGAAGACATTTCATTCACCTGACCTGAGTTTGGCAAACGGGTGTTGGGGGGCCGCAGCCAATGGAACGCTATCGCAGGCTTGATGAGCTTCAGAGCCGCTTTTCGATAAATTGACCGCCGCTGCTCGGCCATCTCCACCATACCAAAAACTCTTGTCGTTCTCTATTGCCATCCCAAGCCGTCACCGGCTACGATCACAGCTACTTTCAAGGAGGAAGGTCCGCGTGAGCCATAAGCTAGCAGTATTAATGCCCAGTTGGGTAGGTGACGCCGTGATGGCCACACCCACCCTGCGTGCCTTGGCGCTTCAGCAGTCTCCTGG
Organism: Pirellulaceae bacterium; assembly: GCA_020846515.1. GTDB lineage: Bacteria > Planctomycetota > Planctomycetia > Pirellulales > Pirellulaceae > Aureliella. The sequence goes on along the minus strand of JADLDX010000882.1, from coordinate 242 downwards.
GGACTCACTTATCGGAGTCATGCAGCCTGGCATTTCAGCAGTGCTCAGCGGTTCCCCCTGGTTTACGGAACAAATCCAGTTTCATAAACGTTCATGGTCCGGTCGGCTGCAATTGGCCATGCGATTGCGAGCCGCCAAACCTGACACGGTTGTTTTACTGGCCAATTCTCTGTGGACGGCCATCGTGGCCCGACTCTCGGGTGCCAAACGCACCTTGGGTTACGCGCGCGATGGCCGCGGCT